>CAZCJY010000236.1:1846-4187 GCA_964498975.1 uncultured Methylocystis sp. | reverse complement strand
GACCTGACGCGCGCCGCCGCGCACGCCCGCGAGCGAATTGGCGACGGCGCGCGTCAGGTCGAATGCACGATCAACGGCATCGGCGAGCGCGCCGGCAACGCCGCGCTCGAAGAAGTCGTGATGGCGATGAAGACGCGCGGCGACGCCCTGCCCTTTTATACGAATATCGACGCCAAGCTGCTGACGCGCGCGTCGAAGCTCGTCTCCGCGGTCACGTCCTTCCCGGTGCAATATAATAAAGCGATCGTCGGCCGGAACGCCTTCGCGCATGAAAGCGGCATCCACCAGGACGGCATGCTCAAGAATGCGCACACGTACGAGATCATGACGCCCGATAGCGTCGGCGTATCGAAGACCTCGCTCGTCATGGGCAAGCATTCGGGCCGCCACGCCTTCCGCGAGAAGCTGAAGGAATTGGGCTATGATCTCGGCGAAAACGCCCTGCTCGACGCCTTCAACCGCTTCAAGGATTTGGCCGACCGCAAGAAGTTCGTCTATGACGAAGACCTGATCGCGCTGGTCGACGACGAGATCGTCAACGCCCATGACCATATTAAAGTCGAAGCCTTGATGGTGATGGCCGGCACGCATGGGCCTCAGTCGGCGGCGCTGACGCTCGACATCGACGGCGAGAAGGTGACGCATCAGGCGACCGGCAACGGCCCCGTCGACGCCATCTTCAACGCCATCAAGGCGCTCGCGCCGCATGAGGCGACGCTGGAGCTCTTCCAGGTCCACGCCGTGACGGAAGGCACCGACGCGCAGGCGGAAGTCTCCGTGCGCCTTTCCGAAAACGGCAAGTCGGTCACTGGCCGCGGCGCCGATCCTGACACGCTCGTCGCTTCGGCGCGCGCCTATGTTTCGGCGCTCAACAGGCTGATGGCGAAACGCAGCCGCGGAAAGCCGGAAGCGATGCAAGCGATATAGCGCGCGCCACGCCAAAAGTCGGCTGGGAAATGGCCTGCGCTTGAAAAGAAGAGAGCATGATCGCGCCTGAAGCGATCATGTTCTTGCGCCGCAATTCTACCCCCGAGTCAGGCGCAGCTTGACCAATCTGCACAAATTCATTGTAATTTGCGCGGCGCTGGATATACTGCCCGTCATGCAAGTCATTTTTCTAAAATTGTTTTTTCCTCGGGCGGCGGCCAGCGCCCTGGCATGTTGCCTGTTTCTGTTCTCCGTGCTTGCCCCAACGCATTCGCACGGCGCTGTTTTCGAATTGCAGACCGGCGCGATTTGCTCGATCGGCGACGCCGGCTCCGGCCCATCCGACAATCAGGGGCGCGGCGAGGACTGCTGCATTCTATTGCGCGGGAGTTGTTGCGGCGCCTATCTGGCGAAAGCCGACTCTGCAACGTTCCTTCCCGCCTTAACAAGCATTTCAGTCACTTGGGATATCGGCGATCTGCCTATTGTCGCTTCGCGTAAGCCGATTTTTTTCACGGCGCGCGGGCCTCCCACCTAACAGACTCTGCATCCCGCTTGGATTGGCCGTCGGCGAATTACGCCACCATGCGCTCATGTCCTGCCCAGGGCGCGTTGATAAAGCGCACGCGGCGCATGACGACGCAGGCGCCGAAGCGTCCAATCCTGAGGGCTTGCGCCCCCGATCGCATTTGATCGCGATCCCGCTTCTCGCCGCCCATTGCTTCATCTCGCGGTTTCGAAATCCCTGACGCGGCGTCACGCCGCGACTGTTCATTTTGGCTGTAGTGCGCCACTCGCTTAGCTGATGGAGACGGTCCATGAACGCGCCGCTCAACAGACTTGAACAGCTGTATCGCGCCCATGCGCGAGAGTTAAAGACTTACGCGCGCCGGCGCGTTGGAATGCATGAAGCGGAGGACGTCGTGCACGACGTCTATTTGAACTTACTTCAAAAACGGCGCGCCGCGACATTCGCGCATCCCAAGGCCTATCTGTTCCGCGCCGCGCGCAATGCTGCGGTGGATGCGCTGCGCAAGAAACTGACGCGCGCCCATCACGTCGAGGACGAAGCCCAACTCCGCGCCCAAGACGGCAACGGGCTCGATTCGCCGCCGACGATCGAAACGCAGGTGGCGCTGGCGCAGATATGCGCTTTTCTCAACGAGCTGCCGCCGCCCTGCCGCAGCACCTTCCTTCACTATTGGCTTGACGATATGAGCCAGCAAGAAATCGCGCGCCATGTCGGCGTAACGCTAAGAACGGTTGAACGCCGCTTGGCGAAGGCGTTGGAACATTTGCGGGATCGAGCGGAATGCTAGTCGAACGAACGATCAAAGACGCTTGGATGGGTAGGCGTTGGGACGATCGCACGGAGCGCGCCGAGCCGGCGGCGAAAAAAATTCGCATGACGGCG
>CAZCJY010000236.1:0-1836 GCA_964498975.1 uncultured Methylocystis sp. | reverse complement strand
TGTCGGTTTTTCGGCGTCCAAAACGTCTATGCTATGCCGACGCTTGGATATCATGAACCTTGCGACGGCGCGTTCGTCCGTCGCGGCGAACAGTTGATGGAGACCACATGCGTTCGGTGAGCATTGTAATCGGGTTGGGAATCGCCGCCTTCGCCACCGCTTCGCAGGCCACTGCGCCCGGCAAGCAACCCGTCGTCATTACCTTCGGATTGAGCGCGGGCGGCAAGCCGGTGGATTGCAGCCACGACATCAGCGGCCTTGGTTCGACCAATGTGAACGCGAAACTCCGGGAGGCGAGTCTCTATATTTCGGAACCTGCGCTGATCGACAGAAACGGAAAGGGCACGCCCATTGAATTGACGCGCAACGATTGGCAATACGCCAATGTCGCGCTCATCGATTTCGAGGACAAGACCGGCGGTTGCAGGGGGACGAAAGGCGCCAATGTGACGCTGACGGGCGTTGTTCCGCCGGGGCGGTATCAAGGCGTCTCATTTGTCGTCGGCGTGCCGAGCCTCGCCAAGGGCGAGGATGGCAAGGAGATCGCGCTCAATCATTCCAATTTCGCCACGGCGCCGGCGCCGCTCGACATTCAGTCGATGAGCTGGAACTGGCAGGCAGGCCGCAAGTTCATCAAGGTCGAGATCGCCCCGGATGGCGGCGTGGTGAGACCGCCAATGCCGGCTCGTCCTCCGAGAATGGCGTCGACGGGGGCGTCGAATGACGCGGCACCGCCGCGCGCGATGGACAGCGCGGACAAGTCCGATCAGCCGCCGGAGCCCGTCCAGACCAACGCCGACGGGACGATCACCGTCGGAACATGGATGCTGCATCTCGGCTCCACCGGCTGCAAGGGCGATCCGCTCACGGGCGAGATCGTCTCCTGCGCCAGCCCCAATCGGGTTCCGGTGACGATCGCCAATTTCGATCCTTCAAAGCAGCGCGTCGTGCTGGATTTGCAGCGCCTGCTGTCGACCGTCGATCTCAACCGCGACAAGGGCGGCGCGACAGGTTGCATGAGCGGAGCGGCCGATCCCGAATGTGCGCCTCTGTTCGAAAAACTCGGGCTCAATCTCAAGGAAAGCGCGCCCGACGCCAATGACGCCGGCAGGCCGGCAAAGGACGGAACCAAGATTTTCCGCGCCGAGGCGAAATAATGAGGACTGCTGTGATGCTCATGTCCGCGCTGTCGCTGTTCGCTCCGCCGTCGCCGGCTCTGGCAGCGGGCGACGATGCGCAGAAGTGGGCGTGGACGCTCCCGAGCTTCTTGCCGCCGCCACGCGTGCCCGCCGACAACGCCATGTCGGAGGCGCGCTTTCAATTGGGCCGCAAGCTGTTCTATGACGCGCAGCTGTCCGGCAACGGCAAGGAAAGCTGCGCCTCCTGCCATTCGCAGGAGCTCGCCTTCACCGACGGCCGCAAGGTCGCGGTCGGATCGACCGGCGAGACGACGCCGCGCAATTCGCCGAGCATAGCGAATGCGGCGTGGCGCGCGACGTTGACCTGGGCCAATCCGAGCATGGTCACGCTTGAACGCCAAATGGAGGGGCCGCTGTTTGGCGAGGCGCCGATCGAAATGGGCGTCAATGACGACAACCGCGCCGACATACTTCGCCGCTTCAAGGCTGACGAAGGCTACAGGCGCGAATTCGCTCAGGTCTTTCCAGGCGAAGGGAATCCGATCACCTTCGGGAACATCATCAAGGCGATCGCGGCTTTTGAACGCGGCGTCGTGTCAGCCTCGTCGAAATATGACCGCTACCTCGAAGGGAAAGCGGTTCTGACGCCGGAGGAAACGCGCGGAAAAGACCTGTTCTTTGGCGAAAAGGCCGAATG
>CAZCJY010000235.1:0-4193 GCA_964498975.1 uncultured Methylocystis sp. | reverse complement strand
CCTAGGGTGCGGGCGGTCTCAAGGTCTATGTGGCGCGGACTTTTCTCGAAGAAGATGAAACCCGCCATATCCGCGCCGGCATCGATCGCGGCCGCAAGCGTCTCGGGCGTCGACAGGCCGCAAATTTTGACAAGAGTGCACGAGGCGTCAAGTTCCGTCATGGCCATGTTCGTCGCAGCTTCTTAACGTGGATGGCCGGCCCCAAGGCCGGCCATGACGCGGCTAAACCGCAAGAACTCACCCCCGATTATACGCATCCTCGAAGCGGACGATATCGTCTTCGCCGAGATAAGAGCCCGTCTGCACCTCGATCAGCTCCAGATCGATCTTGCCGGGGTTGGTCAGGCGGTGCTTGCAGCCGATCGGCAGATAGATCGACTCGTTCTCGTGGACGAGATGGATTTCCTCGTCGCGGCCGACCTCCGCGGTGCCGCGCACCACGATCCAATGTTCGGCGCGGTGGAAATGCTTTTGCAGCGACAGCCGCTCGCCCGGCTTCACCACGATGCGCTTCACCTGATAGCGCTGACCCTCGTCAATCCCCTGATAATAGCCCCATGGCCGGAAAATGCGCTTGTGCTCGCCCGCCTCGCGCCGGTTCTCGCTTTTCAGCTGATCGACGAGCTGCTTGACCTGGTCGCCATGCTCGTGGCTCAACACCAGCACCGCGTCCTGCGTCGTCACGACGATGATGTCGTTGACGCCGACCACGGTCGTGAGCGTGTCGTCGGAGCGCACATGCACATTGGACGCGTTCATGACGACGCCATTGCCGCGCACCGAATTGCCCAAATCGTCGCGTTCGGACAATTCCCATACGGCGCGCCAGGTGCCGACGTCCGACCAGCCGATGTCGGCGGGGATGAGCGCGGCCTTGTCGGTCTTTTCCATCACGGCATAGTCGATGGATTTCTTCGGCGCATGCGCGAAGGCCTCGGCGTTTAGGACTATGAAGCCCAAATCCTGGCTCGCCGCCTCGATCGCCGCTTCCGCCGCGGAGAAGATGCCGGGCTCGAATTGCGCGATTTCCGCCTGCATGACATCGGCGCGGAAAATGAAATTGCCGCTGTTCCAGAAATAGCCGGCGTCGATGTATTTTCGCGCCGTCTCGCGGTCGGGCTTTTCGACGAAGGCGTCGAGCTTGAACACGTCGCCGCAGCAGGCGAGCGGCGCGCCCGGGCGCAGATAGCCGTAGCCGGTCGCCGGACCGTCCGGCTTCACGCCAAGCGTCACGATATAGCCTTGCGCGGCGGCGGCGCTCGCTCTCTTACATAAATCGACGAGGCCGGCCGGATCGCGCACGACATGATCGGCGGCGAGCACCACGACGACGGTGTCGGGCGCGCGCCGCGCCGCGAGGCCCGCCGCGACGGCGACGGCCGGACCGGAATCGCGGCGCGAGGGCTCCAGCACGATGTCGGCCTGCGCGCCGATCTCACGCAACTGATCGGCGATGAGGAAGCGATAATCGATATTGGAGACGACGATCGGCCGCTCGAAGGCGGGGTCCGCCAGCATTCCCATAGTCGTCTGGAAGGTCGAGCGTTCGCCGACCAGCGGAATGAACTGCTTGGGCAGCGTCTCGCGCGATTCGGGCCAAACCCTCGTCCCAGAACCACCGCACATGATCACGGGCAAAATTTTCTTCATATGGCCCTCTAGCACAAGGCGCACGCCCGCGCGGGGCAGGAATAGGTTATCCGCTCGCCTGTTGGCAAGACAAAGGCAAAAAGGCGCAGCCTATTTTCCCTTCTTCTCAAGCTCGGCTTTAAGCGCCGCAAGCTTGGCGAAGGGCGAATCGGGGTCAGGCAGTTTTTCGCGCCGTTCCGGGGGCGCGAAGCCCCCTGGCCGACGATTGCGGCCGTCGTCGCGGGGCGAGCGTTGGTCGAAGCGCGGCTTGCCGCCGGGGCGCACGGACGCCTCCCTGCCCGCGCCGTCGGGACGCGCTCGATGGTCACGGCGCGGCGGACGCTTGTCTTCTCCCGCGCTCTCAGCGCGGGGACCGCGCGGCGCGGGGCTCTCCCGCCGGCGCGGGCCGGCGTGGGAATGGCGCTGCGGCCGCCAGATTTCGATGGTTTCCGGCGCCGCCGGCGCTGATTCGTCCGCCGGGGCGGCCTCGCCTTCGGCGCTCGCCTGCGCGACAGGCTCCGGCGGCGCTTCAACGGCGGGCGTTTCCGAAAGGTACACTTCCGCGCTCGGCGCTTCGGGCTCCGCCTCAAGGGGTTCGGCAAGCTGAGTTTCTTCGGACTGCGCCTCCTCGGCAACCTCTTCCGGCTCGGGGGGCGTCGCCGACGCCGCGCCTACTTCGGCCCCCTTGGGTGCCAATGGCTCCGTCGGCGCCGCCGGGACGAGCGCGACGGTAATGGCCGGCCCTTGCCGTTGGCTCGAGGCGTAGCCGAGCGATTTCAAAATGGAGGAGAAAGCCTCGCCCGAGCAGCCGGTGAGCGACGTCATGGCCACGGTGACGACGAAACCGTCGCCATCCGCCGCGCCGACCGGCGGCTCCCCGGCGGAAAGGCCGGGACGATACGCGATGGCCGGCCGGATGAGATCGGCAAGGCGCTCGAGAATGTCGACGCGCACCACCCGCTCGCCGCAGGCGCGAAAGCCCGCCGCGCGATAGAAACCCTTCGGGATCGACGCGTCGGCGCCGAAGGAGGTGCGGCCAGAAGCGGCGAGATGCGGCACTTCCTCGAGGCCCTTCACATTCTCCAGCCCGCCGTGATGCAACGCCCAGAGCAGCGCCGACAGCGTGCGCGGCGCGGGCTTGAGCAGCAGCGGCATATAAATGTGATAGGCGCCGAAGCGCACGCCCAGCTTGCGCAGCGCGCCGCGATCCTCTTGCGAGAAACCCTTCACTTCCTTGGCGACGCGGGCGCGGTCGAGCACGCCCAATTCTTCGGCGAGCTGGAAGGCGACGCCGCGCGTCACCCCCTCAAGCCCCTCGCCTTTTTCCAACTGCTCCAGCGGCCCGAGCAGCTTCTTCACATGCTGCGCAAGCCACAAATCCAGCCGCTGCTTCACCTTGTCGAGCGCGGCGCCCGTCAGTTGCTCGTCGGCCAGCACCCGGGTCGTCGGACTCAAGACGCCGGCGCCGGCGGCGATCTTGCCGACAGGCTCGCCGAGCCAACGGATGACGCCGTCATTGCCGAGCGCGAAGGCGTCGTCGACGGCGTCGAACACCCGCGTCGCGCGCGCTTCGAATTCGCCCGCGAGCGCCTTTTGCGCCGCCGCGTTCAGCGCCTTCGCCGCCTCTCCTGCCGCGGCCGGATCGGGCGTGAAGCGGAAACCCTGCAGGCTTCCGACGTGCTGGCCCTCGACAAGGACGTCGCCGGCGGCGTTGATTTCGGCTTCAAGCATCGCGTTCTCTCTTAGGCGGCGCATCAGCACGCTGGTGCGGCGATCGACGAAACGCTGCGTCAGGCGGTCATGCAACGCGTCGGATATGCTGTCCTCTACCCGACGCGCGACGCTCTGCCAATGCTCGGCGTCGTCCAGCCAACCAGTACGGTTAGCGATGAAGCTCGCCGTGCGCGTTTGCGCAAGGCGGTTGGAGAGCGTGGCGATATCGCCGTCGACGCGATCGACCGCCTCAATCTGCCGCGCCATCCAGTCGGCGGGTATCTTTCCGCGCCTGGCGATGAAGGCGAAAACGCTGAGCGCCAGCTCGGCATGGGCGGCGGGCGAGGTCTTGCGGTAATCCGGGATCTGACAGGCGTCCCAAAGCCGAGCGACATCGGCGGGCGTCTTGGCGTTGCGGCGCGCGTCCGCGTCGCGGCTTGCGACTTCGAGCGCAAGCTGATCCTCGGCGACGGGGGCGCGGACGAGATCTGGATGGGCCGGGACGCGGTCAAGCGAGCGCATCAGCGCGTCGATGGAAGTAAAATCAAGATCGCTGCTGCGCCATTGCAGCGTGGCGACAGGATCGAAACGATGATCCTCGAGCGCTTCGATCAACTCTTCTTCAAACGGCGGGCAGCGCCCCGTCGCGCCAAAAAAGCCGTCGCTCATATGGCGTCCGGCGCGCCCGGCGATCTGGCCGAATTCGGCCGGCGTCAGGCGGCGGTGGCGCCAGCCGTCGAATTTGCGGTCGGAGGCGAAGGCGACTTGATCGACGTCAAGATTGAGGCCCATGCCGATGGCGTCGGTCGCGACGATATAGTCGACGTCGCCAGCCTGATAGAGCTCGACCT
>CAZCJY010000234.1:0-4194 GCA_964498975.1 uncultured Methylocystis sp. | reverse complement strand
GCGCACGGGCGTCACCCAGG
This sequence comes from uncultured Methylocystis sp., assembly GCA_964498975.1. Lineage (GTDB taxonomy): Bacteria > Pseudomonadota > Alphaproteobacteria > Rhizobiales > Beijerinckiaceae > Methylocystis. Next base: position 4,174 of record CAZCJY010000234.1, on the reverse strand, counting down.
CGCTCGACGAGTTCGGCGAGCGCGCGCACGCCGTTCGGCAGCGCGGGATCGCCCTCGCTCGGCGTCAGTGCCCAATGCGCCGGCGCGGAATCGTCGGCGGAGGCGTCGAGATCGTCGCCGAGCGCGGCGCCGAGCGCCGTCTCATAGCCCTTCTCGACCGCCATGCTTTCGACGACCGGCGCCCAAAGGCCGCCTGAGCCGGATTGCAACAGATTTTCGAGCGTGCGCGATTCCGTCTCCAGCCGCTGCGCGCGCAGCGCCGCCTGCTCCAGCGGTGCGCGGGCGGCGGCTTCCGCTTCGCGCGCCTGCCTGTGCGCCGCTTCGGCCTCATGCGCCGTCTCTTCCGCCGCGCGCCCCTCTTCGGCGGCGGTCTCGAAGATTTGCGCGAGGCGCGCCACTTCCTCCGCGCCGCCGCCCTGCCCGGCGATCAGCGCGAATTCGGTCTCGATGCGGGTGAGTTCGGCTTCGAATCGCGCGACGCGCTGATTCTCCTCGCACAGCGCGGCCTCGAGCGAGGCGCGCTTGGCGTTGACGCCGGCAAGCTGCTCCTGCGCGTCCGAAAGCTCGGCCTCGGTCTTTGCGAGCGCGGCCTCGATTTCGGCGAGACGCGCTTGCGCCTCGGCCTCGCGCTCGGCGTCGCGCGAATCGGCGCCGATAAGTTCGGCGCGTTCTTCCTCGAGCCGCTGCGTGACTTCCGCCGCATCCTCGATCAGGTGGCGCTCGCGTTCGAGATCGCGGGCGAACTGTTCGATATGGCGCGCGAGTTCGGCGATGCGGTCCTTGGCGCGTTGCTCGTCGGCTTCGAGCGCCTGACGCGCCACGACAAGGCGATGCAAAGCGGCGCCGGCTTCCGCCTCCTTGTCGCGCAGCGGCGGCAGTTCATGCGCGGCGACGGCCTGCATTTTCGCCGCCTCCGCCTGCGCCAACGTGCGGTCCTGGACATTGCGTTGGCCGGCGTCGAGCTTCTCGGCGGCGGCCTGCAACTGCTCGGCGGCGATCTGATAGGCGACAAGCGCGGCGAGCGCTTCGTTCTGGCGGATTTGGCCGGCGAGGCCGCGATAGCGCGCCGCCTGGCGCGCCTGGCGCTTCAGGCTGTCCGCCTGGCTGTCGACCTGTTTCAGCACGTCTTCGAGGCGCGTGAGATTTTCCGACGCGGCGTTGAGACGCAGCTCCGCCTCATGGCGGCGGGAATGCAGGCCGGCGACGCCGGCGGCGTCCTCCAAGATGCGGCGGCGCGCCTGGGGCTTGGCCGAAATGATCTCGCCGATCTGGCCCTGGCGCACGAGCGAGGGCGAACGCGCGCCGGTGGCGGCGTCGGCGAAGAGCAATTGCACGTCGCGGGCGCGCACTTCGCGGCCATTGATTCGGTAAGTCGAGCCCTGCTCGCGTTCGATTCGGCGCGTGATTTCGATTTCGTCGGCGTCGTTGAAGGCCGCCGGCGCCATGCGCTCGGCATTGTCGAGAACGAGGCCGACTTCGGCGAGATTGCGCGCCGGGCGCGAGCCGCCGCCCGAGAAAATCACGTCGTCCATGCCGGACGCGCGCATGTTTTTATATGAATTCTCGCCCATCACCCAGCGCAGGGCTTCGACCAGATTGGACTTGCCGCAGCCATTCGGCCCGACGACGCCGGTCAGGCCCGGCTCGATGAGAAAATCGGTCGGTTCGCAGAAGCTCTTGAAGCCCAGTAGGCGCAGGCGCTGGAATTTCATTGCGTCAGACCGCCACAAAGTGCAGGGGAAAGCAAGAAATCCGCCGCAATATGTTGTGGGAAGGCGCGGCGCGCATCCTTCCCCATCGGCGGCTCGGCGAGCGTCGCGGAACGGCGAATCACTTTTTTATTGCATCGCAGAAATGCGGCGGAAAAAATAGCGACGCGGTCGAATCGACGCAATCTGCGTGGCAGCCAAGGCGAAACATGGGTTCAGCGGATCGCAGCGGCGAAGATTTCTGGGTGTTCGGCTATGGCTCGCTGATGTGGCGGCCGGGCTTCGATTTCATCGAAAGCGCGCTCGCCTGGGTGCATGGCTATCACCGCTCGCTCTGCATTTTCTCGCATGTTCATCGCGGGACGCCGGAGCGCCCGGGACTCGTGCTCGGCCTCGACCGCGGCGGCTGCTGTCAGGGCGTCGCCTTCAAAGTCGCCGGCAGCGACCGCGGCGAAACGATTCGCTATCTGCGCGAACGCGAACTCGTCACTTCGGTCTATCTGGAAAAAACGCTCGGCGTGCGATTCGCCGACGGGGGCGGCGTCAACGCCCTCGCCTATGTCGTCGACCGCACGCATATCCAATACACCGGCCGACTGCCGCAGGATGAAATGATCCGCCTCATCGCCGAGGGCGTCGGCCAGAACGGCGACAATCCCGCCTATGTGCGGAACACTTACGAACATCTGTTGCGGCTCGACATTCACGACGCCGAGCTTGCGGAAATCGTGCGGCGCCTCGACCATTCGTCCTGCCGCGCGCCGCCCTCGGAATAGCGACGCCGGAGACCGGCGCCGCCTTCCGGGGCGAAGACTTAACGCTTACGCGACGACTCAACGCTTACGCGACTGACAGGTCCGCCTAGATTTTTCTGTTAATTCAGCAGCGAGGCGGAGAGATCGCGCATCGTCGCGGCGTCGGCGCAAAAATGCACATGCCATTCAGCGACGCCGAGCTCCCGCGCCGTCTCGCGCAGCGCGCGGCGGTCGCCGGCGACGCCCTCCCGCGCATGGAATACGCAGACCGGCCGCGCGATCGCGCCTTCCCGCGCGACGCCGATGATCAGGCCGTTCGTGACATCGGCGACAAAACCTTCTTCGCCGGTCTGGAACACGGAGCAGACGTAACGCCGTCCCGACGCGCCGCGCCAGGAGAAGAAACGATTGCGAAGCGAGTCGGTTTCGGCGAGCGAGCCGAGCTCCTGACCGCGCGGAGCGGCAGCGCGCAGGACGCTGCGAGAAGAGCCGCAAAAAGACGAGAGACGAGGTTGATACATGACCCGATCCAGCCGCATCCAAAGCCAAACACAGAACATGACTAGAACAAACACGGCACAAAGTCAAGGAGCGCGCGCCCGTCCAAACTCCCCGGGTTCCTGGCGAGGGGCAGGACAGGCGCGCGACGCGCCGCTACTCGCCAACGGCGCAAGACGGTTTCCCGTCTCGCGCACTGTTATGCATGACGATCATCTTGGAAGATGTGCGCCAACGCGCATCACTAACGCATTACTGTGTACGACATGGCGATGAATTGTGTTTTCGCAAGGGCCTGCGCGCCGCGTCAGGGAATCGGCCTGTTGGCGCGCAAATCCCAGCCGAAGCGCACCGGCGTTCCGGGCGTTCCATTCGGCGCGCGCGGCGTATATTCGACTTCGACCTTGGCGAATTCGAGCGCGACCGCTTCATATGTTTCGCCATTGTCGCCATTGATCGTCGGCTCGACCAAAGTCACGATCACGTCGCTTAGCTTGACGGCGAGAAATTCGGCGGCGTGTTCGCCGTGATGGCGCACGGTGAACTTCGCCTCGCGCAAACGCTTGCCGGTCGCGCAGGCGAGCATGATGAGCGGCGAAGCGACATCGATGCGATGCGCGAATTGAATGCGGCGAATCTCGGTCCTGCCGGCCGCTGCGCCGCCGCTCGCGCCGCCTCCGCCAATGGGCGCCGTGGTCTGCGTCATCCCCCAATCCCAGGACAGGACGACAATCTCGTCGCGATGGCGCGCGTCAGCTGAGTCGCCTTTGATGTCCGCGAGTTTCAAAAATATATCGAGCGCCATGGCCATATCCTTCCCTGAAAAAACGCGCGAGGCGTGCACGAAGGATCATAGCATCGAAGATGACGATCAGCCCGACGCGCCGCCGCCCGCCGTTTTCAGCCAGGCGGCGCCGCAAGCTTTGGCGAGTTCGCGCACGCGCAGAATATAGCTCTGGCGCTCGGTGACGGAGATCACGCCGCGCGCGTCGAGCAAATTGAAGGCGTGGCTCGCCTTGATGCATTGGTCGTATGCCGGCAGCGCCATGAGATGTTTCTCGTCGCCCGAGCCCGCGCCAAAAGCCAGAAGCCGCGCGCATTCGCTTTCCGCGTCCTTGAAGTCTTCGAAAAGTTTTCCCGTGTCGGCGGCCTCGAAATTATGGCGCGAATATTCTTGCTCGGCCTGCAGGAACACATCGCCGTATGTCACTT
>CAZCJY010000233.1:0-4217 GCA_964498975.1 uncultured Methylocystis sp. | reverse complement strand
CTTCGAGCGCCCCCTCCCCGGCATGGCCGAAGGGCGTATGGCCGAGATCATGGGCGAGCGCCACCGCCTCCGCGAGGTCTTCGTCGAGGCGCAAAGCGCGGGCGAGCGCGCGGGCGATCTGGCCGACCTCGATCGTATGAGTCAGGCGCGTGCGGAAATGGTCGCCGTCGAGCGGCACGAAGACCTGCGTCTTATGCGCCAGCCGCCGGAAGGCGGTGCAATGGATGATGCGATCGCGGTCGCGCTGGAACTCGCTGCGGGTCGGGGATGGCGGCTCGGGGTATAGCCGGCCGCGCGAGCGCGCGGCGTCGCAGGCGTATGGCGCGAGGGGGCCGCGAACCACGTTACGCTCCTGTCATTGAATGGCCGGGGGTTTGGACCTATGTTGCAGCGCATAGCCCGCAAGATGCGGCGAAAGCAAGCAGCGGACGGGAGAAACGGATGACCACGGCGGCAAGCGAAGTCGCGCTGACGGATCAGGCGGCGAAGCGCATTCTGGCCATTTTGGCCAATGAAGCGCCTGGCGCGGTGTTCCGCGTTTCGGTCGAAGGCGGCGGCTGCTCCGGCTTTCAGTATCAATTCGCCGTCGATCCCGCGCCCGGCGCGGAGGATGCGCTTGTCGAGCAGGGCGGCGCCCGCGTCGCCATCGACCCGGCCTCGCTTGGCTTTCTCGCCGGCGCGCGCATCGATTTCGTCGACGATCTGATGGGCCAGTCGTTCCGCGTGGAAAATCCCAACGCCACCGCCTCCTGCGGCTGCGGCACAAGCTTCTCGGTCTAGTCTTCGCGTGAGGGGGGCGGCGGGTGGACGCGCTATTCATCGGCCACGCCTATATTGACGTGACCATGCGGACGGACCGCATGCCGACGGGCGACGAGAAGGCCGTCGCGCGCGATTACGCCGTCAGTTTCGGCGGCAACGCCGTCACCGCCGCCTTCGCCTGCGCCAAGCTGGGCCATCCGGTCGATCTGCTGACGACGCTCGCCGCCGACTGGCTGGGGCACATGTTCGTCGACATGGCGCAGGCCTATGGGATGCATGTGCATCCGCGCAAAGTGGCGCGCTCGTCGCTGTCCTTCGTCCTGCCCAATAATGGCAAGCGCGCGATTTTGCGCGCGCGCGACGACAATTATCTGCAAAAATTTCCGCGTCTCGACATTTCGGAGGCAAAGCTCATTCATCTCGACGGCCATATGGCGGACGCCGCGCTGCACTACGCCAAGGCGGCGCGTGAGCGCGGCGTGCTGGTGTCGCTCGACGGCGGCGCGCTGCGCCCCTGCATCGAGGAGCTGACAGGCTATGTCGACGTCGCCGTGGTGGCGGAAAAACTCTGCGAGCAGATGTCCTTCTCGGAACTCGACATGCTCGCCTGGCTCAAATCCAAGGGTTGTCGCATCGGCGCCGTGACCAGCGGCGAAAAGGGCATGTTGTGGTACGACGAAAACGGCGAGATTTCGCACATGCCGTCGCTTGCCGTGCCGCGGGAGATCATCGTCGACACGTCCGGCGCGGGCGACGTGTTCCACGGCGCTTATTGCGCCTCCTTCCTGGAGCGGCCGGACGCGCCCTGGCGGGAACATTTCGAATTCGCCCGGGCTGCGTCGGCGCACAAGATCCAGCATCTCGGCAATGAGGCGGGGTTGCCATCGCCAGAGGACGTCGCCGCCGCGATGGCGGCCTTTCCGCCGGCGGAGGCGCTAACGCCCGCCTGATGCGCAGACGCCGCCGCGACGGCGAAAACTGCGCAAAAACGCAGGCGCGGCGGATATGATTACAGGGCTTGGCAAATGGCCCCCCGCCTTGTATAGCCGGCCCTCGCATTCCCCGATAGCTCAGCTGGTAGAGCACGCGACTGTTAATCGCTAGGTCGTAGGTTCGAGTCCTACTCGGGGAGCCAGCTCATATTTCGCCCGGTTTCGCCGGTCGGCCGGACGGAAGCCTCGGGCGAATTAGTGGGGCGCACCTATGCGATCGCGCCAGTCTCCGCGCGTGCGATACCGCCACTGGATTTTCAAACTCCCATTCGTGCGAAATTACCGCGGGATGGTGGCGGGACGGACGATACTCTTTAAGGGCGACGAGTCGGAGGTCCCAAGGGCGCTCTTTCAGCATGAGTTGATCCACCGGGAGCAAATGGATCGACATGGGATCGCGCGTTTCTATCTCATCTATTTCCGCGACTATCTGACGAACCTCTGGCGCTTGCGCAATCACGACGCCGCCTACCGGAATATCCCATTCGAAAAGGAAGCTTACGAACGCGAAAGCGAAATGGGGAAAGATCGACAGACGTGATCCTCATGTCATTGCGCCAGAGGCGCCCTAACTGAAAAGCGAGCGCAAAGGAGGTATGAGTGCAGGCGCCGGAACTCGCCGTATCGCGCTGGTTCAACACGCCGACGCCGATCACGCTTGCCGGGTTGCGCGGCCGCGTGGTCATGCCCCACGCCTTCCAGATTCTCTGCCCCGGCTGCGTCGCTCATGGCACGCCGCAAGCGCAGCGCGCGCATGTTCTCTTCCGCGACGCCGATCTCAGCGTGATCGGCCTCCACACCGTATTCGAACATCACGCCGCCATGACGCCGGTGTCGCTCGAAGCCTTCATCCATGAATACCGCCTGACCTTTCCGATCGGCGTGGATCAGCCCGGCGACAGCGGACCGATCCCGGTGACCATGACGCGTTACGAAATGCGCGGCACGCCGACGATGATCCTCATCGGACGCGACGGACGCATTCGTCATCATGGTTTTGGGCAGGAGGACGACATGGCGCTCGGCGCGATCATCGGAACGCTACTCGCCGAGCCGGCGCCTGTATGAAGAACGCGGCCTATTCGGCGCGGCGTTCAATCTCCTCCATGTCGGCGTCGGTCAATCCAAAGTGATGGCCGATCTCATGCACGAGCACATGGGTGACGATATCGGCGAGCGTCTCCTCGCCGCCCGCCCAATAATCGAGTATCGGCCGGCGATAGAGCCAGATCATATTCGGCTGTTCGCCCGTCTCGCCGAAATGCGCGCCGTGAGTCAGCCCCCGGCCGCGAAACAGCCCGAGCAGATCGAACTCGGTCTCGCATTGCATATCGTCAAGCGTCTCGTCGTCGGGAAAATCCTCGACGCGAATGACAAGTCCTTCGCAAAGCCGGGTGAAGCGCTTTGGCAATGTGGCAAAGGCCGCGTCCGCAAGCGCTTCCAGCTCGGCGAGCGTCGGCGCTCTTTGCGCCGATAGAGGATGTTCGACCGGCGCGCGGCTCACGCGCCCGAACGATCCCACGTCCGCACGTCGACAAAGCGTCCGGCGATGGCCGCAGCGGCCGCCATTGCCGGCGAGACGAGATGCGTGCGGCCCTTGAAGCCCTGGCGGCCCTCGAAATTGCGATTGGACGTCGAGGCGCAGCGCTCGCCTGGTGCGAGACGGTCCGGGTTCATCGCGAGGCACATCGAGCACCCCGGTTCACGCCATTCGAAGCCCGCGGCGAGGAATATCTTGTCCAATCCTTCCGCCTCGGCCTGCGCCTTCACGAGACCGGAGCCCGGAACGACCATGGCGTTGACGCGCTCGCTGACGCGCTTGCCTTCCACCATTTTCGCCGCCGCGCGCAAATCCTCGATGCGGCCATTGGTGCAGGAGCCTATGAAGACGCGATTGATTTCGATGTCGGTCATGCGCTCGCCGCCGCGCAAGCCCATATAGTCGAGCGCGCGTTCGATCGCCGCGCGCTTTTGCGGCGACTTGGCGGAATCGGGCGTCGGCACAAGACCATCGATGCGCGCGACATCCTCGGGCGAGGTGCCCCAGGTGACGAGCGGCGGGAGCTTGCTCGCGTCGAGGCGGATCACCTTGTCGAAGTTCGCGCCCTCGTCCGAGAACAGCATCTCCCAATAACGCAGGGCTTCGTCAAAGGCCGCGCCTTTCGGACCCTTGGGGCGATCCTTGAGATAGGCGAAGGTCTTTTCGTCCGGCGCGACAAGGCCGGCGCGGGCGCCGCCTTCGATCGACATGTTGCAGACCGTCATGCGGCCTTCCATGGAGAGGTCGCGGATGGCTTCGCCAGCGTATTCGATCACATGCCCCGTGCCGCCGGCCGTGCCGATCTCGCCGATGATTGCGAGAATGATGTCCTTGGCCGTCGCGCCGTCGGCGAGCTTGCCGTCGACCTGCACCAGCATATTGGCGGCCTTCTCCTGGATCAGCGTCTGGGTCGCGAGCACATG
>CAZCJY010000232.1:1990-4232 GCA_964498975.1 uncultured Methylocystis sp. | reverse complement strand
GATCGTCGCCGGGAGTCGGTTGAGCCGCGCCGCGATCCAGGCCGCATGACGCTGCGCGAAATCTCGCGCGTCGCGCAATGAGGCGCGCTGCGGCATGGTCAGCACGGCGTCGCGCGCCGCAAAGCGCACACGCAGCGTGAAACGCCTCGCATTCTGCGAGCGGCGCAAGGCGACGACGATCGTCTCGCCGGCGTGTGTCAGTGTGAGAATCGACGCGCCGCCGTTCGGCGCTGGTCCTTCACGCAGGAGTCGAAGCATGCGCCATGCTAGCGCAAAGGCCATGTGAGTCGCGAGTTGGAAAAGCGCGTCGCGCGAAAATATTTTTCTTGCGTGACTTTTCTTTCGCCTTCGCCCGACCGCGCTACAGATAACGCTCAAGCTCGCGCGCGGCTTCCGCCGGACGTCGCGCCACGTTGAACGGGCTCACGAAGCGGCCGTTCTTGTCCATCAGATAGACGACGGTCGTGTGATCGACGGCATAGTCCTCGTCCTTGCCGGGCGCGCGTTTGGAGAAGATGCGATATTCGCGCAGCACCGGGTCGATCGACGCGCGCGGCCCTGTGACGCCGATGATGCGCGGATCGAAATTGGAGAGATAATCTTTGAGCGTCTCCGGCGTATCGCGCTCGGGATCGACGGTCACGAACAGCGCGCCGACCTTCGCGTTCGGCCCCATGGCGCGCAAGATTTCCGACATTTCGAAAAGCGTCGTGTGACAAATATCCGGGCAATGCGTGTAGCCGAAGAAGACGAGAAAGGGGCGGCCGAGAAAATCCTGCTCGGTCACCTGCTGGCCGGTATGCGCGGTGAGCTGAAACGGCCCGCCGATCGCCGACGCGGGCGGCGCCGCCGGCTTGCCGCTCGTGAAATAGACGAAGGCGCCGAAGATGAGCGCGAAGACGGCGCCGACGCCGGCGAGCAGCGGCTTGGAGACGCCCGGGCCCGCACCCGCAGACTTGCCGTTCTTGGCGCTGCGTTTGACCGGCTTCGAATTGCTTTTCGTCGACCCATTGGACATGCGTGCGTTTCCTGCCGTTTTTTTGATTTGGCGGCGTGCGCCGCATGCGGGACGCGTCTGTCGCGCGCCTCCGGGAAATTCGTGCTGTCGTCAGTCCATCAAGACTATATGGGCGTCATTGCATAAGTCCACGTCGCCGGAATCCTTCGTGTCCTCGAAGGCCCAGCGCGCCTCGAACTGGCAGCCCTTGGCGCCGTTTAGCGGAAAGCTCGCGCTCGCCCCTGCGGGAAGCGGTTTCTCCAGCTTGCCGACGATTGCTTCAGCCGTCTTGTCCTTCGCCGCCATCACGATCTCGAAGCTCTTAAGCGCGACCAAGCGCTTATTCTCCAGATTGACCGCTTGCGCCAGCTTCGCAGGCGACGGCTTCGCCGCGCCGCTCGTCTGCACGACACAGGCGACCGCAATGACGCCGGTCATCGCCAAGCTTATCTTCATCTTGAGAATTCCCTCTCGCCCGCGAATTTATCCCGGCCATTTGCATTCGCCAAGCGCGGTTCTTGGCCCCGCCCTCCGAGACCCCGTCCGCCGTCCCTGGCGATGCGCCGCGCGCGCGGATGGTGTAGCTTCGCTCGATCCCTCGATTCTTGATTTCGAAAGCGCTTTCAGCATGAGCGACAATCCCAGCGCCGTTCCAGGCAAAATTCTCGTCGGCGCCAGTCCCAAGGACGGCGGGAAGTCGTTCAATTACCGATATCTCACGCTCGCGCTCGGCAATCGCCACGGGCTGATCGCCGGCGCCACCGGCGGCGGAAAAACCGTCTCGCTGCAGCGGCTCGCCGAAGGCTTCTCCAACGCCGGAACGTCGGTCTTTCTCGCCGATGTGAAGGGCGATCTCGCGGGCGTCTCGCAGCCCGGGGATGGGAAGCCGGCATTGGTCGCGCGCGCCAAGGAGATCGGCGTTCCCTACGAGCCCGACCGCTTTCCCGTCGCATTTTGGGACGTTTTCGGCGAGCAGGGGCATCCCGTGCGCGCGACCGTCTCGGAAATGGGGCCGCTGCTGCTGTCGCGCCTGCTCGATCTCAACGACACGCAGGAAGGCGTTCTCAACGTCGTCTTCAAGGTCGCGGACGAGCAGGGGATGCTGCTGCTCGATCTCAAAGACTTGCGCGCGATGCTGACGCATGTTTCCGAAAACGCGGCGACGCTCAAGGCCAAATACGGCAATGTCGCGTCCGCGAGCGTCGGCGCGATCCAGCGCCAGCTCCTGGTGCTCGAGACGCAGGG
>CAZCJY010000232.1:0-1980 GCA_964498975.1 uncultured Methylocystis sp. | reverse complement strand
CGGGCGCGGCGTGATCAACATTCTCGCCGCCGACAAGCTCATGCGCGCGCCGCGGCTTTATGCGACTTTCCTTCTATGGATGCTGTCGGAACTGTTCGAGACTCTCCCCGAAGTCGGCGACCTCGACAAGCCCAAGCTCGTCTTTTTCTTCGACGAAGCGCATCTCCTCTTCAACGATGCGCCGCGGGCGCTGCTCACGGCCATCGAACAGGTCGTGAGACTCATTCGCTCCAAGGGCGTCGGCGTGTATTTCGTCACGCAAAATCCGCTCGACGCGCCGGACACGGTGCTGGGCCAGCTCGGCAATCGCATCCAGCATGTGCTGCGGGCGTTCACGCCGCGCGACCAGAAAGCCGTGCGCGCGGCCGCGGAAACCTTCCGCGACAATCCGGAGATCGACGAGGCTGAGGCGATCATGCATCTGGGCGTCGGCGAGGCGCTGGTGTCCATGCTCGACGCCAAGGGCGCGCCGGAGATCGTCGAGCGGGCCTTGATCGCGCCGCCCGCGGCGCGCGTCGGGCCCATATCGCCGGAAGAGCGCAAGGCGATCCTCGCGGCGAGCGCCTATGCCGGAAAATACGACACGATGGTCGACCGCGAATCCGCCTTCGAGATGCTGCAGGCGCGCGCCGGCAAGGGTGGCGCCGACGGGGGCGCGGCCGGCGGCGGCGGTCTGCTCGGGACATTGGGCGGCATCTTGGGCGGGCTGTTCGGCAAAGGGGACAGGAAGCGCATGTCGCCGGCCGAACTCGCCGCGCGCGCCGCGATTCAATCTGCCGCGCGGTCGGCCGGCACGCAGATCGCCCGGCAGATTCTGCGCGGCGTGTTGGGCGGAATGTCGAAGTAGCGCGTTCGCATTGAAAACAACGCGCTGATCGCTGCGAAACTGTCCAAGCGACTTTGCAATGCGCTGTTCACATTGCTGAAACTTAATCCGGGCTTTAGCCTCCCGTCACGCATTCGTCATTTTCCCGCCCCCCGGCGGCGCCCTATAATGAACTTCGTTGCGGTCGGCGTTTCGCGACCGCCCATTGCGGGCCAGCCATCTTCGGGGGCCCGTCGGGAGGACGACTTATGGCGAATGCCTTGCCCATCGTCTCAGAAGACGGCCTCGCACGCTATCTATCTGAAATCCGCCGGTTCCCCATGCTGGAGCCGCAGCAGGAATATATGCTCGCCAAGCGTTGGCGCGAACATGAAGACCCCAAGGCCGCTCAGGAGCTGATCACCTCGCATCTGCGCCTCGTCGCCAAGATCGCGATGGGCTATCGCGGCTACGGCCTGCCGATCGGCGAGATCGTCTCGGAGGGCAATGTCGGCCTGATGCAGGCCGTCAAGCGCTTCGAGCCCGACCGCGGCTTTCGTCTCGCCACTTATGCGATGTGGTGGATCCGCGCCTCGATTCAAGAATACATTCTGCGCTCGTGGTCGCTCGTGAAGATGGGCACGACGGCGAGCCAGAAGAAGCTCTTCTTCAACCTGCGCAAAGCCAAGAGCCGTATCTCGGCCTTCGAGGAGGGCGACCTCAAACCCGAAAATGTCGCGACGATCGCGCATCGCCTCGGCGTGTCGCAGCAGGATGTCATCGACATGAATCGCCGCATGGGCGGCGACGCTTCGCTCAATACGCCTTTGCGCGAAGAGGGCGAAGGCGAGTGGCTGGATTGGCTTGTCGACGACAGCGCCAGTCAGGAACATCTGCTGGTCGCCAAGGAAGAGAGCGACAATCGCCTCAAGGCGCTGCGCGGCGCGCTCGACGTGCTGAACCCGCGCGAGCGGCGCATCTTCGAGGCGCGCCGACTCTCCGACGATCCCATCACGCTCGAGCAACTTTCCGAGGAATTCGGCGTCTCTCGCGAGCGGGTGCGCCAGATCGAGGTGCGCGCCTTCGAGAAAGTGCAGGCGGCGGTGCGCGACGGCGTGGCGCGCATCGAGTCGGCGCATGTCCCGGCGGCGATGTAACAGCCCCCACCCCAACCC
>CAZCJY010000231.1:0-4234 GCA_964498975.1 uncultured Methylocystis sp. | reverse complement strand
CCGTGTCGAGTCCTCTCGGCCGCACCAAGCTTGAGGCGTCGTTGAACGGCTAACCGTCTTAACCGCGGATTGCGGCGGCGCAGCGAGCAAACATCAGCCACATTCCTGATTCCATCATGCATGCGCTGGCGCTTGCCAGGACGAACTCGTCCTGCGTGCGGTTTTCGCGGTGACGCTTTCGCGAGACGCTAACCCGCGCATTCGACGCCGGCTCTTTTCGTTCAACCGCGTCCGGAGCAGGAAGCATGGCTGTATCGTTAAGAGACCGCGAGATGTCGGCCAAGGTCGACAATATTGAAACGCGCGCGCGCTATGCGTGGGCTGACATCGAAGGCGATTGGCGCGCTGCCTCGGCGCGGCCGAGAGACGCGCGGCGCGCAGCGCAAGCACTCGACACCGATCCCAACTTCGAGCGCGTCGAGCGGCTGCTCTATGTCGGCGCGGCGCTGCTTGTCTTCATCGGGTCCGGCATTGTCGTCGGCTCGGCTTTCCGGGGCGGAGCTCCGGAAACCGCCGAACCCGTCGTCGCCTCCGGCGCGCCGCAGGCGCCCACGATTGCGCCGCCGGCGGGCGCGCCGCGTGACGACACGAGCCTCGCAACGATATCGCCGCCGCCTGCGAAACTACGCTCAAGCGAGGAGCCGGCCCGCGCTCCCGCTCCCCAAGCGGCTCCGCTGGCGGAAACCGCCGCGCCGCCGCCCCAAGAATCGGCCGCGACGGCGCTGATGCAGGCGCCTGCGGCGATGGATGTGAAGGACGCCGGCCCTGCGGGCGGGCAATCCGGCCAAGAGACCGCCCCAGAAATCGCCGAGGCGGCGCAGCCGCCGCATGAAATGATTTCGCGAAATTCGGCCGTACTGCCTCGGGCGAAGAGTGAGCCGGAGCCGCAAAGCAAAACGGTCGCCGAAGGGCGGATGGCGAAATGTTTCGTCAAAGTCTCCGGACGCGTCCTCAACAGCGGGACTTGCCGCATTTCTAGCAAAGGCTCCGCCGTGACCTTTCAATATTCGGGTCAAAACCTCACCATTTCTCCCGTGAAAGGAAAGACATGGGCATTGGCCTTGGGCGGCAAGAACCTCGGGAATATCTATAAGAGCGGCTCCTGCTGGGGCGGCAAACAAACCTATATCTGCGAAAAGGGCGTGTAAGAGAGCGCGGACGGCGCCTCGCGGAAAGCTCTAAGGCTCGCCGAGCCTATGCGTGTGATCGCCGTCTTCGGCCCCGCCATGCTCATGCGCTTGTTCATGTTCTTGCGGAGGCTTTGCCTTAGGCCCCAGCGTCTTGGCGATGATCGGCTCGGTCGTCGAGGTCCAGCCCGGACCCGCCGCCGCGATCGGCGTCTGCCCGTCGCCCGGAACAATATGGGCTACGGCGTAGCCCCGCTTTTTCAATTCGCGCAGGAATTCGGGCAGCATTTGCGCCGTTATGGCTTGGGAATCGTGGAAGAGGACGATTCCCTTGCCCGCCTTTTCGAGCCTCGACAGCACGAGATCGAGTTCGGCCTTGGGCGTCATCGGCGACCAGTCGGAAGCCCATAGATCGGAGCCGAAGACCGTGTAGCCGCGTCCCGTGAGGTCGGCGACGAGCGCCGGCGTGTCGGCGAAGCCGGGGAAGCGGAAGAAGGGCGCGGCCGTCCCGCCCGCCGCTTTGGTCACCGCCGCGATCCCCTTGTCGATGTCGGCCTTGGCGGCGCTCTCGCTCATCAGCCGCAGCGTCTTCGCGGGATGGCTGTAGGAGTGATGGCCGATGCTGTGGCCTTCCGCCGCCGCGCGCTTCACGAGGGCCGGCATGTCTTCGGCGTTGCGACCGATGATGAAAAAGGTCGCGCGCGCGCATTCCTTCGCCAGCGCGTCCAGCACGTGGCCGGTCGGCCCCGCCGGCCCGTCGTCGAATGTCAGCACGACCTCATGGTCGCGCAGATCCAGCGAGCGCGGATAGCTTTGCAGGCCGACCGCCGTCCCCTGGGCGCGGCTGATTTCGATGGTGCGCGAAACCCCGAGCGCCCCGGGGACGCAATCCTCCCGGGCAGCGGCGGGCGATAGGGCGGCAAGCGCAAGGATCAGGGGACCGAACGGCTTGGAGAGTGAAAATTGCGTCATGAGGGTTTTGCCGGTTTGACTTCCCGCGCGCGCGGGTTAAGAGCGCCAGCACAATATAGCGCGGGATTCGCCTATGGCCCTCGATCATGAAGATACGGCGAACGCCGCCGAGGAATCCCGCGGCGAGGGCGCGGCTGCTCTTGGTCCCGAGTTCGTGCTCGAGGTCGAGGGCGCGATCGCGCTCGGCGATTCGAAACGCGTTCATGAACTTGTTGGGGACCTCCACGAGGCCGATCTCGGCGCGCTGCTGGAGCTCCTGAGCCATGAGGCGCGTCCGCGCCTTGTTGAGCTGATGGGCGCGGACTTCGACTTCACCGCGCTGATGGAGGTCGGCGAGGCGACCCGCGAAGACATTCTGGAAGAACTGCCGGTCGAAACGCTCGTCGAAGGCGTGCGCGACCTCGAAAGCGATGACGCCGTCGCCATTCTCGAAACGCTGGAGCCTTCGGAACAGGCGGAGGTGCTTGAGGCGCTGCCGGCGCAAGAGCGCGTCGTTCTCCGCCGCTCGCTCGACTATCCGGAAGATTCAGCCGGGCGGCTGATGCAGACGACATTCGTCGCCGCGCCGCCTTTTTGGACGGCCGGCCGCGTGCTCGATTTTTTTCGCGAGACCGACGCCGAGAGCCTGCCCGACAGTTTCTTCGAAGTGTTCGTCGTCGATCCGGGCTACCACTTGCTCGGCACGGTCTTCCTCGACGCGCTGGTGCGCGCCAGGCCCACGGCGCGTCTCGACGAAATCATGCAGGCCGACCGGCGGCGCGTGAAGGCGACGGAGGACGGCGCCGAGGCGGCCCGGCTTTTCGAGCGCTACAATCTCGTCTCCGCCCCGGTCGTCGATGAATCGGAGCGGCTCGTCGGCGTGTTGACCATCGACGACATCGTCGACGTGATCCAGGAGCAGGCCTCCGACGAAATCCTGGCGCTTGGCGGCGTGAACCCTGAAGAGGAGCTGACCGACAATTTCTGGTGGATCGTCCGAAGCCGCTTCACCTGGCTCTTCATCTACATGCTCGCCGCTTTCATCACCTCCTCCGTCCTCAAGACCTTCCAGTCGCAGCTCGAACAAATGGTGGCGCTCGCCGTCCTCGGGCCGATGGTCGCGGGGCAGGGGGGAAGCTCGGCGACCCAGACCATGACCGTGGCCGTGCGGTCGCTCGCGACGCGGGAGCTCAACCGCGCCAACGCCCTGCGCATTATTTTCCGGGAGCTTGCCATCGGCGCCGTCAACGGCGCGGCCTTTGGCCTCGTCACCGGCATCGTCGCCGCCAACTGGTTTCACAATATCGGCCTTGGCCCGGTTATGGCCTTGGCGATGTTCACGAATCTCGTCGCCGGCGCGTTCGGAGGCGTTGTCGTGCCGCTCGTCTGCGACCGGCTGAAATTCGACCCTGCGGTCTCCTCGGGGCCCTTTGTGACCACGATCACCGACGTCGTCGGCTACAGCTCTTTCCTTACAATCGCCAGTTTGTGGTTCCATCTCAACTGAGACGTATCGGCGCGTTAACGCTGCATTACCGGCTGAGGGGATAATTTGACGAAATGCGCTCGTTAAAATGCTCTCTTTCGCGTCTCGTCGTCTGCGCCTGCGGCGCGGCGGCGGCGCTCGCGCTCGCCGCCTGCGGCAGCTCCTACGATCCGGGCTTTTCGCGCCGTCCGCGGTTCCAGACCAGCGCGCCGCTGATCAACCCCAAGCGCGACCCGAGCTTCCTTGCTTATGCGGTGCCGGAGACGGAGCTGCATAACTTCCCGGCGACGCGCAGCGCCGAATTCGCCGTCCACGGCGTCGACGTCTCCAAATATCAGGGCGCCATTGACTGGCAGGCGGTAAAAGACTCAGGCGTCTCCTTCGCCTTCATCAAGGCGACCGAGGGCTCCGACCGTACCGACTCGAAATTCCAATACAACTGGGCGGCCGCCAAGGCGGCCGGCGTGCCGCGCGGCGCCTATCACTTCGTTTACTGGTGTCGCCAGCCGCAGGAAGAGATCGGCAATTTCGCGAGCGTCGTGCCGAACGAGCCCGACGCGCTGCCGCCCGTGCTCGACGTCGAGGCGACGCCGACTTCCGGAACATGCAAACGCACGCTCTATCGCGAGGAAGTGCTGCGCGACATGAAGGACATGCTCACGCAGATGGA
>CAZCJY010000230.1:0-4260 GCA_964498975.1 uncultured Methylocystis sp. | reverse complement strand
TAAACCACATGCTCCACCGCTTGTGCGGGCCCCCGTCAATTCCTTTGAGTTTTAATCTTGCGACCGTACTCCCCAGGCGGAGTGCTTAACGCGTTAGCTTTGGCACTGCAGGGGTCAATACCCGCAACACCTAGCACTCATCGTTTACGGCGTGGACTACCAGGGTATCTAATCCTGTTTGCTCCCCACGCTTTCGCACCTCAGCGTCAGTACCGGGCCAGTGAGCCGCCTTCGCCACTGGTGTTCTTGCGAATATCTACGAATTTCACCTCTACACTCGCAGTTCCACTCACCTCTCCCGGACTCGAGACCTCCAGTATCAAAGGCAGTTCCGAGGTTGAGCCTCGGGATTTCACCCCTGACTTAAAGATCCGCCTACGTGCGCTTTACGCCCAGTGATTCCGAACAACGCTAGCCCCCTTCGTATTACCGCGGCTGCTGGCACGAAGTTAGCCGGGGCTTCTTATCCAGGTACCGTCATTATCGTCCCTGGCGAAAGAGCTTTACAACCCTAGGGCCTTCATCACTCACGCGGCATGGCTGGATCAGGCTTTCGCCCATTGTCCAATATTCCCCACTGCTGCCTCCCGTAGGAGTCTGGGCCGTGTCTCAGTCCCAGTGTGGCTGATCATCCTCTCAGACCAGCTACCGATCGTCGCCTTGGTGAGCCTTTACCTCACCAACTAGCTAATCGGACGCGGGCCGATCCTTCAGCGATAAATCTTTCTGCTCTCGCACGTATCCGGTATTAGACCAAGTTTCCTCGGCTTATCCCGAACTGAAGGGCACGTTCCCACGCGTTACTCACCCGTCTGCCACTCCCTATTGCTAGGGCGTTCGACTTGCATGTGTTAGGCCTGCCGCCAGCGTTCGTTCTGAGCCAGGATCAAACTCTCAAGTTTGAGATTTGTCCTGACTGGTCACTTCTCTTGACGAGTCCCAAGCACACTTGCCTTCTCGTCTCACGACGATCCGACAATGGTGTACTTAGAAAACGTGACCGTCAGAGTGTCTCATCGACTGCCTCTCCGAGAAGAGGCGGTCCGCAAGGACCTCCGCCGTCCACGTTTCTCTTTCTTCCGATTCAATTGTCAAACAGCGCATTCTGTACGACGAAAAGCTCGCGCTTTTCCGGCGAAGCGTCTTCGTCCCGACAAACGAGCCGGGCGGCTGTTACATGCCGACAGACGAAGAAGCGACACCGTGCGCTGTTCGTTGGCAGCGCCGCCGTCGATGGATTGGTATATATTCGGCCCGATTTACGCTGTCAACACGGTTCTAAAAAAACTTTACAATTTCGTCGCGCTGCGCCGCGACAACCATATTTTGCAAGGCTTTCGCCAGTGAAGAACCTCTTCCCCGACGCCGCAATTGAGCCATAATGCCAAGGCTTCGTCCTATATGTCGCTTCGACGAACCGAAGCAACCGGAAGTAGGGCGTCCAGCCGCGAGCGGAATGGACGCCGCAGGAGGAGAAAAGCCGGTCGACAGAGGCGTCGACGGCAAGCGCGGCGCGGCGAGAATGGGCCGACGCGGCGCCTTTCCCCGCCGGAATTGACCGAAACGCAACGGCTAGGTTGAATGGCTTTGCAAATGAACGGCCGCCTCGTCCCCGCGACGCAAGGCGGCGCTAATTGGCTGGAATTGGGCGACGAACCCGCGATCGAGGTCGACGGCCGTCGTCACACGCCGGATGATAGGCGCCGCGTCTCGGCGCGCTGGCTATCCGGCACAGTCCTCACCGGCCTTTCCGGCGCGCTGTTGATCAGCGCCGCCGCCTATACAGCGCTCGACCAGCAGACCCGTTTCGCGGAAGCGCCGACCCGCGCGCAGCCCGCCCGCGGCGCCGAGGGAGATACGCAGCAAACCGTCAATCCGAAGAAAGGCGACCGCCTGATGCGCGCGGTCGACGTCGTCGCCGCGAAACAGACCTTCCGCGCCGCGACGACCTCCCGCGCCGGCGACAAGGAGGTCGTGCGCACCCGCGCTTTCACCCGAGTCGCGGCCACGCTTACTCTCGCGCCGACGAGCTTCGCCAGCGAAGTTCCGCGATACAACCCGCTCAAGCTCATCACCGACGCCCGCGCTCCTGAAAATGGCGGCGAAGCCGATTTCGCCCCCGACACGGCGGAAGTCTCGTTCGAGACGCATGACCTCGCCTCCGCGGCGGCGACGGCGCAGAGCGCACGACTGTCGCTAGAAGAGGCTCAGGCGCAGGTCGTCGAGCAGGTAAAAACCACCATCAACGCCGGCCCCAAGGCGGCCCTGCCCCTACCCGGCCAGATGCTGCTTTCGCGCACCAGCCGGGCTTCGATCGATCCGATGGCGCTCGCCTATGCCACGCCGGGAGCGTCGCTGACGACGCCCTTCTCCGGCATTGAGGTCCGCATGGTGCCGGAAAACGTCACCGTCGCGCCACGCGACACGCCGCAGCCGACGCAGATGGAGGAGAAGCTCGTCGTCGTCCGTCACGGACAGACGCTTACAGACATTTTGCAGGACAATGGCGTCCCCCAAGCGCGCATCGGCGCCGTCGCCGCCGCCTATAAGAACAAGCGCGGCGAGCCGGTGCGCGAAGGCCAGCGCGTCAAGCTGCTCTTCGCGGATTTCGACGGTTCGGGCAAGAATATGCAGCTTGCGCGCATGTCGGTCTACAACGACGAGACGATCGAATCGATCGTCGCCGCGACCGACAAGGGAACCTTCATGCAGACGCCGACGGAGCCGACGCCCCTTGCCAAGCGCGGCCCGGTGAAGCCGCGCGCTTCGGCCGGCGAAGAGGTCGACGAGGACGAAGACGATGGCGCGATGCGCCTATACGATTCGCTTTACGAGACCGCGCTGAAGCAGCAGATTCCCCGTCCGATCGTCAATGAGCTGGTGCGCGTCTTCGCCAATGACGTCGATCTCCAGCGCGGCGTATCCGGCGGCGATTCGCTCGACGTTTTCTATGACGAGGCGGAAGACGGTTCGGCCGCCGGCCGCGACGCGCTGCTGTTCGCCTCGCTGACGACTCGTAACGAGACCTATCGCTACTATCGCTTCTTCACGCCCGACGACGGCCTCCTCGACTATTATGACGAGAATGGCCGCTCCAGCCGCAAATTCCTGGTGCGCAAGCCCATTTCGATCGGCGAGACGCGCTCCGGCTTCGGCATGCGCCGGCATCCGATTCTCGGCTATTACAAAATGCACACGGGCGTCGATTGGGCGGCGCCGATCGGCACGCCGATTCTCGCCGCCGGCAACGGAACGGTCATCAAGGCGCAATGGGATTCGGGCTACGGCCGCCGCGTCGAAATCCAGCACGCCAACGGCTACATCACCACCTACAACCACATGTCCGGTTTCTCGCGGGGCATCACCGAGGGCATCCGCGTCAAGCAGGGGCAGACCGTCGGCTTCCTTGGCTCCACGGGCCTCTCGACGGGGCCGCATCTGCACTATGAAGTGATGGTCAACGGCCATTTTGTCGACCCGATGCGCGTGAAACTCGCGCGAACGCGCGAGATCGAGGGGCGGCTTCTCGCGGAGTTCAGAAGAGAACGGGACCGCATCGAGGGGCTGATGGCCAAGGCGCCTAACGGCAATCCCAAAGTCGCGGCGCGGCAAGGCAAGCAATAAGGCTCGGACCCCTTCACCGACCGCCGGCGCGGGCAATGGCCCCGCGACGATCGGGAGCTTTTCAAGCGGCGGCGCGAAACGCTTCGCGCGAGGGCGCGGGAATTTCGCCCTGGACCATGTGCACGCTGCGGCAGATCGATTCGATCGACGCCATCGTTTCCTTGTTGAGAAGACGGCGCGGAAACTCGATGTCGAATTCGCGCTCGATCGCGAGCAAGAGGCGGATCGCCGTATAGGCCGTCAATCCCAACTCATAGAGATCGGCGCGCGGCGTCAGATTGCTCGCCGGAATGCGAAGCCTGGCTTCCTGATCGATCAGGCGTTGGATGGTCTCGAACATGGCGCTCTCCCTGCGGCTTTGAAATCCCGATAATCCAAAGCTATGGGAGAGCCGCGAAAATGTTCGTGCGGGGGCGCACATGGAAGACGCCGTATCGGCGCTTCCTAGAGTCCCACCCGCCGCCGTACGTCGGCTGGCGTCCAGCCTTCGGCGCGGAGCGAACGCAGCGCGCTCGAGGCGACGCTCTTGGCCAGCTTCTCGCCTGTTTCGTCCAGAATGAGATCGTGGTGTCGATAGCGCGGCGCCGGCAGATCGAGGAGGCGCTGCAACAGGCGATGCACGCTCGTCGCGTGAAA
>CAZCJY010000229.1:1567-4275 GCA_964498975.1 uncultured Methylocystis sp. | reverse complement strand
ACGCAACGGCGCTTTGATTTGCAGCCTTGATGGCGGCGCAAAAGTGTACCGGTCCTGCTAGGCCGACTCGATGTCATTGACTGGCATGGAGAGGCCGAAAGGATGTTCACAGTGGAACTCTATGCCGGGATACGACGCGCGGTGATGGTGGAGGGGGTGAGCCGCCGGGAGGCGGCGAAGCGCTTTGGCGTTCATCGCAACACGATCACGAAGATGCTCCAGTATTCGGTTCCACCGGGCTATCGGCGACGCGAGCGGCCCGTATCGAAGAAGCTCGGGCCGTATATGGCGTCGATCGACAAGATCCTGGAGAGCGACCGGAGCGTTCACAAAAAGCAGCGGCATACGGCGCAGCGGATTTTTGAACGGTTGCGAGACGAAGAGGGGTTTTCCGGCGGCTACACGATCGTGCGCGAGTATGTGGCGCGGGCCCTGCTGCGGTCGCGCGAGATGTTTATTCCGTTGAGTCATCGCCCAGGACAGGCGCAGGCGGACTTTGGCGAGGCGGACGCCTATATCGCCGGTAAGAAGGTCCGCTTTCATTACTTTTGCATGGATCTGCCGCATTCGGACGGCTGCTTCGTGAAGGCTTATCCCGCCGAGACGGCGGAAGCATTTTGCGATGGCCATGTGGCGGCGTTCGATTTTTTCGGCGGCGTCCCGCAGTCCATTTTGTATGACAATACGCGGCTCGCAGTCGCAAAGATCGTGAAGGGCGGTGAGCGCTTGCGCTCGCAAATGTTCGCCGAACTCCAGAGCCATTATCTGTTCGAGGATCGCTTCGGCAGACCGGGAAAGGGTAACGACAAGGGCAAGGTAGAGGGCCTGGTCGGATTTGTCCGGCGCAACTTCATGACGCCTCTGCCTGTCGCGGAGAGCTTTGACGCGTTCAACGCGAGGCTCCTCGACGCCTGCACGAAGCGGCGACGGGCAATTTTGCGCGGTCAATCTGCAACGATCGGCGAACGCATGCAGGCGGACATATCCGTTTTCCTGCCGTTGCCGCCGACCCCTTACGACGCCTGTCACAAAATTGCGACGCGCGTCTCGTCGCTGTCGCTGGTGCGCTACCGCAACAACGATTACTCGGTTCCAACGCGCTATGGCCATCAAGAGGTTCTGGCGAAGGGTTACGTCGACAGGGTCGAGATCGTCTGTCACGGCGAGATGATCGCCGTGCATGCGCGCAGCTACGACAAGGCCGAGTTCATCTACAATCCCCTGCATTATCTCGCCTTGCTTGAACACAAGAGCAAGGCGCTCGATCAAGCCGCGCCGCTCGACGATTGGCGCCTCGCTGATTGCGTTTATCGTCTGCGGCGGCTGATGGAAGCGCGCATGGGCAATGCCGGTCGCCGCGAGTTCATCCAGGTGCTGCGGCTGATGGAGAACTTCCATCAACATCAAGTCGAACAGGCAGTCGCGGAGGCGCTGCGTCTTGGCGCGATCAGCTTCGACGCGGTGAAGATGTTGCTGCTCGCCAGACTGGAGAACCGGCCAGCTCGGCTCGATCTGACCTTTTACCCTTACCTACCGGCCGCCACGGTCGGCGCGACGGATCCGCGCGCTTATCTCGGGCTCATCGCCAGCTCCGCGCCGGTGACTGCGGGAGTTTCGGCATGACCGGATCGCATGAGACGAACTCACCAGCGATTATCGCGCCCCAGGTGCTGCTGGGCAATCACCTCAAGGCGCTGAAGCTTCCCACTTTCGCGCGCGAATATGAGAAAGTGGCGATGGAGGCGGCGCAGGATCGCGCCGATTATCCGCGCTATCTGCTGCGCCTGTGCGAACTGGAGCGTATCGATCGCGAGCGGCGCAACGTCGAGCGACGCATTCGCCTCGCGCGCTTTTCGCAAATCAAGAGCCTCGAGACGTTCGACTTCGCCGCGCAGCCCTCCCTCAACAAGCCGCTGGTTCTGGAGCTGGTGCGGGGTGAATGGATCGAGAAGCGGCAGAACTGCATCGCGCTGGGTCCATCCGGAACCGGCAAGACCCACGTCGCGCTCGCCCTTGGGCTCGCCGCATGCCAGAAGGGCTTCAGCGTCGCCTTCACCTCGGCCGCCGCTCTCGTGCACGAACTCATGGAAGCGCGTGACGAGCGCCGCCTGCGGGCGCTGCAAAAGCATCTCAACGCCGTAAAACTGCTGGTCGTCGACGAGCTGGGATACGTGCCGTTCACGGCAGTCGGCTCTGAACTGCTCTTCGAGGTCTTCAGCCAGCGCTATGAACGCGGCGCCACGCTCGTCACCAGCAATCTGCCATTCGATGAATGGACGTCGGTGTTCGGTTCGGAGCGTCTCACCGGCGCGCTGCTCGATCGGCTCACGCATCATGTCCACATCCTGGAGATGAACGGCGACAGCTATCGCCTCGCGGCAGCCAAGAAAGCACAACGGCGGAATGCCGACGAGCCGCGCACAAATCCAAGAGCCAAGGGAGACGCCGACATAGAAATCTAATCGCCGCCGCGCGCATTGAACCGCGCTTCGCTACGCTCCGCGCGCCTCAATGCGCGCGGCGCCTCAACTCACCAGGGCTTCGCGACCCTTTTCTCTCAACCAGACCGGTACACTTTTACCCCGCCATCTGGCACATTTTGTTCCCGCCGTTGACACTGCGAGGCGAAGAGGAGACTGCGCGGTCAAAAGACACAGAGAAGACAATCCAATCACGCGCCCTGCCAACAAGATCTTCAATCCGGCCCG
>CAZCJY010000229.1:0-1557 GCA_964498975.1 uncultured Methylocystis sp. | reverse complement strand
GAGATTGTGCTCCGTCGATTTGCGCGTGTAGATTGCACAGCGCAGAGGCTTGCCGACAAGATCTTCAATTCGGCCCGGCAGGAATACGCCCGCGCCGACTCTTCCCGCGCAACGCTCAGGCGGCGACTCGCGAGCCGCCTCCACTCCCATTTTTGATCAGGGAGGCGGCGCATGAAGACAACCGTCGCCAAGCCTCTGCGCTGTGCAATCTACACGCGCAAATCGACGGAGCACAATCTCGACCTCGCCTTCAACTCGCTCGACGCCCAGCGTGAAGCTTGCGAGGCCTATATCAAGAGCCAGGCGCATGAGGGCTGGCGTCTCGTCGCCGATCGCTTCGACGACGGCGGATTGTCCGGCGCGTCGCTCGAGCGTCCGGCGTTACAAGGCCTTTTGGAGCAGGTCCGATCCCGTAAGATCGACATCATCGTCGTCTACAAGGTCGATCGCCTAACGCGATCCCTTGCCGACTTCGCCAAGCTTGTCGAACTCTTCGATGAGTTTGACGTCTCCTTCGTCTCGGTCACCCAGTCCTTCAACACCACCTCAAGCATGGGAAGGTTGACCCTGAACGTGCTGCTGTCCTTCGCTCAATTTGAACGCGAAGTCATCGGCGAACGTGTCCGCGACAAGATTGCCGCCTCCAAGCGCAAGGGAATCTGGGTCGGCGGCCCAGTTCCTCTGGGTTATCGAAGTGTCGGCAAGAAGCTCGAAGTCATTCCTGAGGAGGCGGCGCTGGTTAGAAATATCTACGCCGACTACCTGCGCCTTGGATCGATCGGCGAACTGGCGGCGGCGCTCGACCGGGAAGGCGTCAGACCAAGACCCCGGAAGCTCGCGAGCGGCAAAATTATCGCCGCCGCGCGCTTCATGGTCGGTCCGCTCGCGCATATGCTGAAGAATCGCTTTTATGTCGGCGAAATCGCCTATCGCGGCGAGATCCACAAAGGCGAGCATGAGCCGATTCTCGATCGCGATCTCTTCGACGCGGTCCAGGCGAGACTGGCCGAAGGCGCCGTCAAGCGAAAGCTCACGAGATCGCGTTCCTCCTCCATGCTCGTCGGTCTTCTCTTCGACGATCGCGGCAATCCCATGAGCCCGAGCCACGCCAACAAGAAGGGCTTACGCTATCGCTATTACGTGTCTCACGCCTTGCTGCAGAACCGAAAAAGCGAAGCGGGAAAGGTCCCCCGTGTATCGGCGCCCGACGTCGAACAACTCGTTTGCAACGCTCTGAGGAGGACGCTGAACGCAAATGATGACGCCTGTGATCGCGATCTGATTCGCGCGCGGATCGACCGGATCGTCATCCTATCCGATCGGATCGCCGTCACGTTTTGCGAGCAGGAGCTGCAAGCGGATCTATCGGACTCTGAACTTGCGCCGAACAGATCGACCGAGCTGGCGATCCCCTTTGTTCCAAGACTCGCGCCCCGGAAGGGAATTGCGCATGCGCCATCGGACCAGGAGACGATCGATTCCGAAACGCGGGAGACGTTGCTGAAGGCGATCGCGCGTTCACGCGGATGGATGGAGACGATCCTTTCCGATAAGACC
>CAZCJY010000228.1:0-4279 GCA_964498975.1 uncultured Methylocystis sp. | reverse complement strand
AAGCCGCCGGATGGCTGATGCAGCATGATGCGCGCATTTGGCAACGCGTAACGCAAACCGTCGGCGCCGGCGGCGAGCAGGAGCGAACCCATCGACGCGGCCTGACCGACGCAAAGCGTGGACACCTTGGGCTTGATGAACTGTATCGTGTCGTAGATAGCGAGACCGGAGGTCACGATGCCGCCCGGCGAATTGACGTAGAGTGAAATTTCCTTCTTGGGATTTTCCGACTCGAGAAACAGCAGCTGCGCGATGATGACCGACGCCATATGATCTTCGATCGGACCGGTGACGAAGATGATCCGCTCACGCAGCAGACGTGAATAAATGTCGAAGCCACGCTCGCCGCGCGAGGTGTTTTCGATCACTTGCGGAATGAGATACTGACTGTAGTTCTCGATTGGATCGCGCATCGCGTATGGCCTTTCTTGCCCGGCGGACGGCTGCCGCGCCTGCGCCGGTAAATTCGTTGTCCCGTCATATATCCGCGCGCGCGCCCAACGCAAAGCCGCGCTCGCAGCCGCTGGCGCTCCAGTCATGCCCCAGCGGCCCGATTATTCCTCGTCTTCCTTGAACAGCTCCTCGCGGGAGACCGTCTTGTCGGCGATCTTGATCAGCTTCGAGATGTGGTCGACGACGCGCTCCTCGTAGATTGGCGCCCGCAGTTGCGCCAGCGCCTGCTCATTGTTGCGGTAATAGTCCCAGACAGCCTTCTCCTGGCCGGGGAACATACGGGCGCGCTCGACCAGCGCCTCGGTCAGATCCTTGTCCTCGACCTTGACGCCGGCGTTCTGCCCGATCTCCGCCAATACCAGCCCGAGACGCACGCGCCGCTCGGCGATCTGGTGGAATTCAGCGCGGGTCTCCTCCAGGGTCTTGCCCTCTTCGACGAGCGGCTGGCCCGCGCGCTGGCTCTCCTGCTCGTGCTGGCCCCAGATGTTGGAGAACTCACGCTCGACAAGGCTTTCCGGCAGGTCGAAGGCGTAGCGGCTATCGAGCGCGTCGAGCAGCGCGCGCTTCATCTTGTCGCGCGAAACCTTGTGGAAGTCGGCCTCGAGATTGCCGCGCACCGCGGTCTTCATCGCATCGAGCGATTCGAAGCCGTATTTCTTAGCGAGCTCCTCGTCGAGGCCAAGCGATTTCGGCGCCGAGACGGCTTTGACCGTCACATCGAACTCGACGTCCTTGCCGGCGAGATGCTTGGCGGAATAGTCGTCGGGGAAGCGCGTCTTGACGACGCGCTGCTCGCCTGCGGCCGCGCCCTCCAATTGCGCTTCAAAGCCAGGAATAAAGGTTCCTGAGCCGAGCACGATGTCGACGTCCCCGCCCGTGCCGCCCTCGAATGGAACGCCGTCAAGCTTGCCGGTGAAGTCGATCGTCAGCTTGTCGCCCGTCTCGGCCTTGGCACCTTCACCCCTCGCCTCGAACTCCTGGGCGCGGTCGGCGAGGGACTGCAAGGCTTTCTCGACATCCTCCTCGGCGACCTCGGCGACTATGCGCTCGAGCGAAATGTCGTCGAAGGAGCCGATCTCGATCTTCGGCAGCGTCTCGAAGGTCACGACATAGGAGAAATCGCCCTCCGCCTGAAGCGCGCGCTCAACCTCTTCCTGTCCGCCGGGAAAGTCGATCTTCGGCTCATGCGCGATGCGCAGCGCATTCTCCTCGACGATCTTGCGGTTGGCGTCGTTGACGGCCTCCTGCAATACGTCGCCCATGATGCTCTTGCCGTAGAGCTTTTTGAGATGGCCGATCGGCGCCTTGCCCGGGCGGAAGCCCTTGATCTGCGCCTTCGCCTGCAATTCGGAGAGCTGGGCGGCGAGCTTGGCGGCGAGATCGCCCGCCGGCAGCACCACCTTGAATTCATGCTTCAAACCCTGCGAGGAGGTTTGCGTCACTTGCATCTTGATCGCCTTCTCAACAACTTCGACGCCGCCGGCGCGAGGGGCGCGGCGGTTTGATCAATGTTCCGCGGATGGGCGGATCTGGTGCGGGCGGAGGGAGTCGAACCCCCACGACTTTCGTCACCGGAACCTAAATCCGGCGCGTCTACCAGTTCCGCCACGCCCGCGAATCGGCGGAAAGGCCGCCTGGAATCCCTGCCCGCTGGCGCGGGCGCCGCTCTATAGCATGGCCGCAACGGGATGCTGGGAAAAAATTGCGGGCACAAAATTACCGATCATTGCGGCGCGACGCGGTGATCCGCTCCGTCGAGGCCGCGCATGAGCGTGATCAGCTTCTCGTGGCCCTGACGGTCGCGCCATTTGGCGCTGCAGAGCGCCGGACCGCACACGACTTCGGGAAATTTATACAGGGGTCTGCCGGAGGCGGTTTTCAGCCCATGGCGAACGTCCGGCTTCCAACCGTCAGCAAGCAATGACTGGCGAAAATCCGAATAGCCTTGCGAGGCTTGTCCCAAGGCGCCGCCTGATAAAACCCAGCACGCGCCACAAAAGCCTAAAAAAGCGGCGAACTGATTTATGCGCGGCGCAGTCATGTCTTGAACCTCCTCGCTTTGCTTGCCGGTTTTATCGCTCCAGGGGCGGAGCGTATAGCGGCGGTCGCGTCCGACGGGGTCATTGCCCCGTCACCCGGGCTGCGCCATAGCTAGCGCATGTCCGCCCTCCTCTCCCGCCGCGACCTGCTCGCCGGCGTCGCCGCAAGTTTCCTATCGCTCCCTGCGCGGGGGGAGACGCCGTCGGCGGGCCTGCGCATGCTGGAAGCCCGGCCCGGCAGGGCGCGCCTCTCCGGCTCCGCGGAAACCGACATTCTCAGCTTCGACGGCGTCACCCCGGGCCCGCTTCTGCGCTACAGGCAGGGCGAAGAACTCGCCGTCCGTTTTCTTAACAAGCTCGATCAACCCGCGACCATCCACTGGCACGGGCTGCGCGGCGACAACGCGATGGAAGGCGTCGCGCCGCTCACGCAAATGGCGGTCGCGCCCGGCGGCGCCTTCGACTATCGACGCAAGCTCGCCGATCCCGGACTCTTCTGCTATCGCCCGAGCGTCTACGGGAAAACGCCCGAGTTGATGGGCCGCGGCCTTAAAGGCCTGCTGATTGTCGACGAGCCGACGCCGCTCGCCGCCGACACCGATTTCTTGCTCGTGCTCGATGACTGGCGGCTCGACGATAAGGGCCAGATCGCCGGCGCTTTCGACGATCCCACGGCGGCGCGCGGCGTAGGACGCATCGGCGCGCTTCTCGCCGTCAATGGCAAGGCCGCGCCGGCGAAGCGGGAATTCGTTCCCGGCGCGCGCATAAGGCTGCGCCTCGCCAATCTAGCGAACGCCCGCATCATGCTCCTGACGGTCGCCGGCGCGCAGCCTTTCGTCATCGCCATCGACGGCCAGCCTTGCGACGCCTTCGAGCCAGTGCGGCGCAGCATCCCTGTCGCGCCCGGGGCGCGCTTCGAACTCATGTTCGACATGCCCGAGACCGAAGGCGACAAGGTGAATTTGCTGCTGCGCGGCCAGAATGGCGAGGATCGCGATCTTTTCGTCGCCGTGGCCAAGGGGACGAAGGCCGCCAAGCGGCCGGCGATCGCGTCTTTGCCGCAAAATCCGGCGCTGCCGCCCGAGATCAAGCTCGCCAACGCCAAAAAAATCGATCTCGTGATTGAGCGTCGCAAAGGCGAAACCGGCCCGGCCTGGACGATCAACGGCGCCCTGACCAAGGGTTACGAAGGCGCGCCCCTGTTTCGCATCGCCCGTGGAACGCCGGTGACGCTTGGCTTCGTTAACAAATCCGACGCGGCGCTCGCGATGCATGTTCACGGCCAGTGCATGCGCTTGCTGCACGATCTCGATGACGGCTGGGAGCCCTATTGGCGAAATGGCGTGATCATTCCCGCGGGGAAGACCAAACACGCCGCCTTCGTCGCGGATTCATCTGGCAAATGGGCGATTCATGATGATATTCTGGAACATGAAGCGAGCGGTCTCGCCACTTGGTTCGAGGTCGAATAGCCGCAAGCTTCAGGCAGGCTCGACATCCTATTGAAATAAAATCAAGTTTTTTTCGGTTTGTTCAGAATTTTGCCTGAACATCGCCCCCTGAACGAAAGCCTCAACCAAGAGTTGAAAGCATTGCCGTATGCTGCAGCATACACACGCAAAAGTCGCGGTTCTGGCCGTTTGCGCGACCATGCCTTGCGGCCGGCGCCGGCGTGTGCAACGCCGGGTTCTCGTGGCGGCGCTGGAGTCGTCGCGATGACCGGGGCCGCCTCGCGCGACCAATATGCTCCTGAAGACTTTCCCGACTGGCGGTTCGATCACCTCGAC
>CAZCJY010000227.1:2299-4285 GCA_964498975.1 uncultured Methylocystis sp. | reverse complement strand
GGGAGGGGGTCGCCATTAGACTAGACGTTCTTGCTGTCAGCCTTGTCGCTCTCTATGGCGCGGCGCTCGCTCGTCTGGCCGTCGAGCGTTTTTTTGGGCTCATCGGCCGCAACGTCCTCCTCGGACATGCCTTTCTTGAAGGCCTTGATGCCCTTGGCCACGTCGCCCATCACGTCGGAAATTTTGAACTTCCCGCCAAACAGGATGAAGACGACGGCGCCGACGATGATCCAGTGCCAGATCGACAAACCGCCCATGGCGCGCATCCCCCAAAACGAGAAAGCCGGGACGACCGGCATTTGCCGGAAACTATGCTCCCGGCGCCGCAAAAACAAGGAGAGGCGCCGTAAGAGCCGCCCCTGTCACGTCTCGTCTTCTTCTGGCGCCTCGATAGGCTCGGGCTCGTCCGGAAACTCCATCTCCAGCAGCGCCGGCGCTTCGTCCTCCAACGGCTCCTCGTCCTCACGGAGGGCGATGTCGTCGGAGGGTTGCGGAATGCCGAAGCCCTTGGGCAGACGGCCGTCGAAAAGCCCGGCGCCCTTAAGTTCGTCAAGGCCCGGCAGATCGCCGATCTGCTCCAGCCCGAAATGCATCAGGAAAGCGTCGGTCGTGCCATAGGTGATCGGGCGGCCCGGCGCCTTGCGGCGGCCACGCAGGCGAATCCAGCCGGTGTCGAGCAGCACGTCGAGCGTCCCCTTGGAGATGGCGACCCCTCGGATTTCCTCGATCTCGGCGCGTGTCGCAGGCTGGTGATAGGCGATGATCGCCAGCGTCTCCAGCGCGGCGCGCGAGAGCTTCTTCTCCTCCACCTGCTCGCGGGCGAGAATCCAGTTGAGGTCCGCGGCGGTGCGGAAGAACCATTTCTTGCCGACGCGGGTGAGATTGACGCCGCGCCCCGCGTAATGGGCGCGCAAACGCTCAAGCACGCGCGCGAGATCGGCGCCCTCCTCGAGGCGTCGCGCCATCTCCGCTTCGTCCAGCGGCTCGGCGGAAGCGAAAAGCAGCGCCTCGACGATGCGCTCCGCTTCGCGCAGCTTGGCTTCGTGACGCGCAAGCTCTTCGTCGCTATTCACGTCGAAGAGTTCGATTTTTTCCGCTGGCTGCGCCAATGGGCGTCCTCCTCTTTCGCGGGGCTATGACACGCCCGCGGTATCTTCTACGCTCTCCGGCGCGCGACGCCGCACCCACAAGGGCGCGAAGGGCCGGTCCTGACGCATGTCGAAACGCCCTTCCCGCACCATTTCGAGCGAAGCGGTGAAGGCCGAGGCGCGCACCGTTCGCGCCGTCTGCATGTCGACACAATAATGCAGCAAAAAATCGTCGAGCACGGTCCATTCCGTCGCGACGCCGACGAGCCGCTCCAGAGCCTCGCGCGCCTCGGCCAGCGACCAGACGGAGCGCTGGCGCAGCACGACGCGCGATGTCGCGGTCTTCTGGCGCTGGCGGGCATAGGCGGAGAGAAGATCGTAGAGGCTCGCCTGGAACTTCGGCTGCGAGATCGTTTCGATCCCCTCCGGCCCGCCGCGCAAAAACATGTCGCGGCCGAGCCGCCCGCGCTGGGTGAGCCTGTCGGCGGCGATCCGAATCAGCTCCAGCCGGCGCAGCCGCTCCGCGAGCGCCGCGGCGAGATCGGAGGCCGAGGGCTCGTCGCCCTTGGGCGGCTCCGGCAAGAGCAGGCGTGACTTGAGGAAGGCGAGCCAGGCCGCCATGACGAGATAGTCGGCGGCGAGCTCCAGGCGCACGCGGCGCGCGGCCTCGATGAAGGCGAGATATTGCTCGGCGAGGGCGAGGATGGAAATGCGCGCGAGATCGACCTTCTGGCGGCGCGCCAGCTCCAGCAGCAGGTCGAGCGGTCCTTCGAATCCGTCGACGTCCACGAGGAAGGCCTCTTCGCCCTCGCCGCGCGGCTCGTCGGTCAGATCGAAGCTGAGTTCCTGCGCCATGTTCTTCGCTTTATACCTGTTTCCTTTGGCGAATCGGCGGCTT
>CAZCJY010000227.1:0-2289 GCA_964498975.1 uncultured Methylocystis sp. | reverse complement strand
TTTATTGCCTCGGCGCTTAAGCGACGGCGCCCATCGCCCCGTCGAATTCGCGCGACGCTTCGGCGACGTCGAAAGGCTCGATCTTCCGCACGCATTCCAACGCTTTTTCGGCCCGCGCCAGCGCCTTGCCCGAAAGCTCGCCAGCGCCCTCCGCGACCGGCCGCGCCTCGGCAAGATCGCCGTTGCAATGCAGGACCATGTCGCAGCCGGCGCCAATCGCGCGCTCGGCGCGCTCGCGAAAACTTCCCGTCAGCGCCTTCATGGAGAGATCGTCGGTCAGCAGCAGCCCGTCGAAGCCGATATGGCCGCGGATGATCTCGCCCACGATGGTCTTCGACAGCGTGCCCGGCGCGCTCGGGTCGATCGCGGTGTAAACCACATGCGCGCTCATCGCCATCGGAAGGTCGGCGTTGGCCTTGAACGGCGCAAAATCGACGCGCTCGAGCTCTTCGCGGCCAGCCTCCACGACAGGCAGCTCCAAATGGCTGTCGGCGCGGGCGCGGCCATGGCCGGGAATGTGCTTCATCACCGGCGCGACGCCGCCGGCCATCAGCCCCTCCGCCGCCGCGCGACCGAGGCGCGCCACACGGACAGGGTCACGACTATAGGCGCGGTCGCTGATGATGGCGTGCGAGCCTTCAGCCGGCGCGTCCAGCACCGGCAGGCAATCGACGTCGATCCCGACTTCGCGCAAATCATGGGCGATGAGCCGCGCGCCGAGCCAGGCGAGCCGCTCGGCCTGCGTGGCGTCGGCGCCGGCCAGTTCGAAACGGGCGGCCGCCGGATAGGCCCGCCAATGCGGCGGCGCGAGACGCTGCACGCGGCCGCCCTCCTGGTCGACCAGCACGGGCGCGTGGCGGCCGAGCGCGGCGCGGAGGTCGGCGGTCAGCCGCGCGACCTGCTCGCGCGTTTCGATATTGCGGCGAAAAAGGATAACGCCCCAGGGCGCGGCGTCCCGTAAGAAGGCGCGTTCCCCGGCATCGAGCGCGAGGCCTTTCAACCCGCAAATGAAAGCGCGCATTGAAGCTCCCGGTTCGAGCGCGGAGAAAGGCCAAAGGATCGCCGTCATTGCGAGGAGCGAAAGCGACGAAGCAATCCAGACTTTGCTCCTGGACTGCTTCTCTTCGCGCACAATGACGGCGTGGCGAACTCTAATTCCCCGCAACGAAGCAGGCGCCGCCGCCAGCCTTCACCTTGCCGCAGATCGCGTTAGCGGACTCCTTGCTCATGCCGGCGACGCGGACGCGATAAACGGTCTTATCGCCGACCGTCGCCATTTTGAACGTCGGCTTCAATCCGCCAAGCGCCGAACCATATTTGCCGACCACTGTCTTCATCAATGCGCGCGCCTCGGCCTCGCTGCCGGCGGCGCCGAACTGCACGGCGAACCCGCCCTTGCTCGGGGCGGCGGCCGGCTCGGCGTCGGCTTCCGCAGACTCGGCCGCGGGCGGCTCCTCGACCGCGGCGACCTTGGGCGGCGCCGGCGGCTTCGGCTTGGCGACGGTTTTCGGCGTCGTCGCGGGTTTGGCGGCGCTCGGAGGCGTCGCCGCGCCATTGGTCCTTGCAGCAGGCGCGGGAGCGGCTTCGGGCGCGGGACGCGTCGCCTTGGCGACGGCGGGCGGCAACGCGTCGTCGTCGACACGGCTGCCGTCCGGGCGCACCGTGACCGTCTTCACCTTGCGCGGCGGCGCAACGGTCGGGGGAGCGGGCTCGTGCGGGGCGCTGACCGGGCCATTGCCGAGCTGCACGGCCTTGGGCGCGACGGTCGGATCAATCGCCTGCTCCTGATGGGTCACGATCTGCTTGACCGGCGCCGGCTCTCTTCGGTCGAGCACAGCGGAGCCGGTCTCCGGCGCATTGGTTTCCGCTTCGGCGGCCGGTTTAACCTTCACTGGACCTTCCGGCGCGGTGATCGTCGCGATTTCGCGCGAGGCGTCAGAGCCGCCACGATGCCAGAAGGCGAAGCCGATGCTGGCGACGGCGAGGAGCGAGATGGCGACGACGGCGTGCCAGGGACGCAGCCAAGACCGCGGGCCGCGCGCTTCCGGCTCGCCATATCCGTCGTCCTCCTGGCCATAGTCGAGACATTGCGCGTCGTCGCTCCACCCCCCTTCGGCGCCCTGATAGGCCGATTCATAGGCAGCCTCGGCTTGCGGCTCTCCGTAGCCCGGCTGCGCCTGATGATAGTCCGGCTCCATGGCATAGGCGGGCTCCGGGGGCGCCTCATAAGCGGACTCGGGATAGTAGGGCGGCTCCGCAGCCACGGGCGGCGCGGCGTCGTAGGAGCCG
>CAZCJY010000226.1:0-4300 GCA_964498975.1 uncultured Methylocystis sp. | reverse complement strand
AGGTGGGCTTTTGTGGTCATTTGTCGGCTTTTGTGGGCTTTTTGCGCCCTCGCGCGGGGCTTTTGTGGGCTTTCCGCTTTGGCTTGGACCGTGCTTCCGGCCGCGTCTCCTCCGGCTGCGTCCCGTCTGACCGCGCCGCGTCTGACCGCACCGCGCAGGACTGCGCCGGGTCTGACCGCGCTTCGTCGCCTTTGTACGCCCTTGTCGGCAGCCTTGCGAGCCCGGCCTGGAGCCGGAGCGCCGCGACGGCGGCCGTGTGATGGTTCGCCGTGAGCGCATCGACGAACACGGATTCGAGCTTGTCCTGCAAGGTGCTGGCATCAAGTTTGTGGTGCGCGCCGCGCTCGGCGCGCAGCGCCTCGATGCGCGCCGTCACGCGCGGATTCCTGAGCAGTCGCGCCCCCTGATGCCGGGCGTTTTCTTCGGCGTAGCCGGCCAGCATCGCGGCGTGGGCGGCGACCGGCCGCGCCACGTAATGGCGGCAGAACTCCTCCTGCCGCGGCGTGAGCGTCTCCGCCGGCGCCACCTCCGCCGGATCCGGCTCGGGCGGCGGCTACTTCCAGCGCCGCTCGGCGAGCGCCTGGGCGTCGGCCTGGCGCCGGCGCGCGGCCTCGTACTGGTCGACGATGCGGCCCTCTTCCTGGTCGGCTTCGAGGATGCCGCCATCCCAATCGATGAGGTAGACGAGGCAGCCGCCGCAATTTTCGACGCCCGCCACCTTGCATTCCGCCCACGGAATGCGCTCGTCTTCGTCGTCTTCGGCCTCGTCCCGGTCGTCTCCGTTCTCGTGGGCTTCGTCGTCGTCGTCGATATCGTCCAGCGTCGAATCGAGTGTCATCATGCTCATCCGCAAACGAAATCCTGTCGGCGCAAGCTTAGACAGCGCCCCGGCGGTTGTCAAGAACGAAATAAGAACATTTTCCCGCGTCTCCATGCGGAGAACAGTCCCGCGACGAGTGCGGCGTGCGGCACCCACCAGGCCAGCGCGCCGGCGCGAATGCTGCCGACCCCATCCGCCGAAGGTTGCGCCCTCCCCGCCATCGATCAACCGGCCGTGCAGCAGCGCGACTCGCCTTTTTTCCGCGCCTCCTGGACCGGCGGACAGGGCACGTCGCCATAGGAGCAGAAAACGCAGCAATCGCCGGGCTTGGGCCGCAGCAGCGCACCGCAGCCGGTACACTCGTAGAAGAACTGGCAAGCGTCGGTCGGCATCGTCTCTTCGCGGGCCGTGCCGCAGCCGGGACAGGTGATGACCGATCTCGAGATCATCGCGCTGCTCGGCATCCGCGCCGCAGGCGAATCGGGCGAGGAGGTTGCCACCTCTACTCCGCCAAGCGCGAGGGATAGCCCGCGCCTTTGGTCGCCGCGGTCAATGCGCTCGTGCTGGTCTTCGCGTCGTCGAACGTCACCGTCGCCGTCTCCGTCTCGGCGGAAACCTCGACGCGGATCACGCCGGGAACCCGGGCAAGGCTTTTTTTCACGGTCGGCGCACAGAGACTGCAGGTCATGTTTTCGACCCTGAGCGTGACCGTCCGCTCGGCAGAAGCCGCCCCGCCGGCAAGAGCGGCGGCCACCGGGAGCGCAAGAACGGCGAGCTTCATCCTCATGGCGGTCTCCAAAGGTCAGAGATCGAAAAGGAGCGGCGCCGCGTAAGGGAAGGCGGCGGCAAGGACAACGAGGACCGCGGCGCTCCACAGCGCGACCTTGGCGAGGCGGTCGGATGCCGGGCGCGCGCAGTAGGTCCCGTCGGCGCAAGCGCTGCGGGGCCTCCGGTATGCGACGAAGAATCCGGCGGCGAGCAAGACGCCGGCGAGGCCGAGGAAATACGGCTGATAGGGAGCGAGCGCGGTGAAGTTCCCGATCCACGCGCCGCTGATGCCGACCGCGGCGAGCGTGAACGGAATGACGCAGCAGGACGCGGCGCCGATCGCGGCGAGGATGCTGCCGACGGAGATGGCTCCCTTCCCGAGGCGCCCGGCGGAGCCGCCTTGCGTCTGGGCGGAACGCATGATGCGTTGGTGGATCGGACGAGCGAGGTGCATCGGTCGACGTGGCGCTGATTTCGCTGGCCATAATCTGCGGCCTGTAGTGACTACAGATACAAGCCGCGGAAGTCGCACAATTCCGTGAGGTGCGCGTCGGGTTCGGGTCAGCGCCGGCCCTCACTTCCCATTCGCTGCGCCGGCGCAGCGAATGGGCCCTTTCTCTCCCAAAGGGAGAGAAGAGAAGTAAGGCGCCCATCTGCGTTTCTCTCTCCCCCTGGGAGAGAAGGGGCCCAAACCGCGCCGTCTTCCGGCGCGGTTTGGGAAGTGAGGGCCTGCGCCGCGCTCTCGCAGGGCGTCAGTCGTTTCGGGGGCAAGTGCAGTCGAAGCATCCAGCCAAAAAAAGGCCGCGCTTCTTTTGGAAGCGCGGCCCTTCTCGCAGTGCGTCTTCGGGCGGTGATTAGAAGTCCATCCCGCCCATGCCGCCCATGTCGCCGCCCGGCGGGCCGCCACGCCGCCCGCGAGCTTCGCGAGCCGCTCCTGGAGCTTCTCCTTGTCGTAGTCGGAGGTCGCCTAAACATCGCTATGGTCGAAGTAATAGAACCCTTGCATGTGCTAAATGAAACGACTCGACATTCCGCTACTCATCGGCCACTCTTTCCCCAGTCCCTGCACGGACAAGTAATCAGACGAGAGCAAGCAGGGCTCCTTGGGCTCCATCGAACGCTGCCGAGTGCTCCGCATCCATTTGCGGAGGCAGGTCGAATGTGTCCAGTCCAAGGAGAATAGAACCGTGGAACCGTCAACAAGCATCACCATCGCGTCGAGCCTCGCCGAGGAAGCGTGTGCCTACATTCTTGAACGCGGTCATGTGACATTCGTCGAATTGCTAGAACGATTTCCAGAGATGCGGGGCGACGAAACCTTTGCCTGTCAATCCGAGAATGTCGTGCTATGGATGGGCGTATCACAGCAATGCTTTGATGCGCTGAGCCAACTGATGAAGTCGAAGCGAATTCACCTATGGCCGGCAAACACTCTCACGTATCTGATTGATGGCGGCGCCCTAAAGCTCCCTCTGGCGAAGAGCGACCGTCCCTACAAGACACCTCATTGGTTGCCAGTCACCTTCCACGGCAAAGCTCATCCACGAAATCGCCGGGCTAGTTGGCGCGCAACGAAGGCCCGTCAATAGGGTGGCTTTCGTGGCAAAGAACCGGGATCGGAACCACTTCATCTCCAGATTTCTGTTGCGCCGTTTTGCGTCGAGAGTCGACGCAAAGCGCGAAAAGTCGTGGATTTGGGAACTCCAAAAGACCGGCGCAGTGCGTGAAATAAGCACAAAAGACGCAGCGGTCCGCTCGAAATTCTATGGTGACCGCGCAACCGGGATTGAAGACGCTTTCGCCAACGAGGAAGACAAGTTCAGCGGTGCGCTCCGGGCGATCGACGCTGGTTCATCACTCGCGGAACATTCGTCTACACTAAGCCGGCTCGTTTGGAGTCAAGCCGTTAGGACCCGCGCACTTCGCCAAAGCTTGGCGGAGACGATGGATGCAGCCTTCTCAGCATTCACATCATCGCTCGACTCCAAGGCGGCAATGGCTGCCTTCAAGCGCATGACCAAGGAGGAGCTTCCTCGCACGATCGCGGATGAGATGAATAGGCTCCCGCTACCCGCTCGGCGGGAAGCAGAACGTCGACTAGAGGCGATAGGCGGGACTGAGGGCGCCGTGCGAATGGCGCTCGCGAAGATTGATAGTCTCGAATTCGCCGCATTCGGAGTAATGTTGAACGCCATCATGAGATCAGAAGGTTTAATCGACAAAGCGATGGAGCGCGGTCACATTCGGGCACTCTCAAAAGTTCTCATCGAATCACCTTCGGATCTACCATTTAAACCAGATGCTTGGTACCTACTCGAAGATCCCTCGGAGTCGCTCGTACTGGGCGATGTGGGAGTATTCGCTGTCGCTCGCGATGGCACAACCTCACTGGTGATGAGAGCCTCGGATTCTTGGCGTGAGATGTATCTGCCGATCTCGCCCACGAAGGCGCTTGTTGCCTGTATAAGCGACGCACGCCCGAGCCTTTCGCCGGAGGAAGTCAATCGAGCGTCAGCAGCTTTTTCGCTAATGTCGATCTATGTGGCTCGCCCGTCGGAAGTAATCCGGCAGCTAATTCCTTTGATAGGGACGCGTGCCCGGCTCGGCGATGCTAACGACATTCAAGGGATTATCGACGATGTTTGGAGCGATCCTTTGAAAAAGGCGAGCTAACAGCGGGTCCCACCCGCGGGCGGAAGCGAACTCGAAGAG
>CAZCJY010000225.1:0-4342 GCA_964498975.1 uncultured Methylocystis sp. | reverse complement strand
GGGCGCGTCGATCAGCACGAGATCGCAGCGCCCTTCGAGATCGGCGAGCACATCGGCCTTGCCGCGCGGCGCCCGCACCTGAATGTTGCGCGCGCCGGCGCGCTCCAAGCGCTCGTGAATGGGCATGAGCCGGCGGCCATCGTCGTCATGGGCGTAAATCTGACCGCGATTATGCATTTGCGCTGCGAGCGCCAGCGCCTTGCCGCCGCCGCCGGCGCAAAAATCGAGAACCTGCTCGCCGGGCGCGGCGGCGCAGAGCAGCGCCGCGAGTTGCGACGCCTCATCCTGCAGCTCGACGAGCCCTTTGACGTAAGCCGTCTCGGCGGTGAGCGCCGGGCCTCTCCCCTGCCCCGCCTCGATGCGCAGGCCGATGGGCGAAAGCGGCGTGGGCGCGGGCGATAGATGCGCAAGCTTTTCCGCCGCCTGCTCGCGCGAGCATTTCAGAATATTGACGCGCAGATCGACGGGCGCGCGCGCGGCGAGCGCCGCGCCCTCCTCGGCGGCGCGCGGCCCGAAGGCGGCGCTAAACCGCTCCGCCAGCCATTCGGGATAGTCGCCGCGCACATGGTCGGGCGCGCCGTCGAGCGTCGCCCCCTGCAGCCTTGCGCGCTCGTCGTCCGACAGCGGCTCGGGCGCATGCCCTTCGCCCGAGCACAGAATTGAAATCTCCGTCGCATTCGCGCCGCGCGCCGCGCGCAGAGCGCCCAGCATGATCGCGCGGGGCGTCTCGGCCCCCATGACACAGGCCGCCGACGCGCGTTTCCGTAGCGCGTCGAAGACAAGGCTTGCGATGGCGGCGCGATCCTTCGAGCCGGCGAAGCGATGCGAGACGCCCCAATCCTTTAGCGCCTCGGCGGCGGGCCGGCGGCGTTGCGCGAGGTCGTCGAGAATTTCGATCGCGGCGGAGACATGGGCGGCGGGGGTCATGAGGCTCCGGCGCGGCGCTGACGCGCCGCATGGCGGCGCCTGCCACGGCTCAGCCGTTGGGTCGGCGCGTTTCGCTCGCCTCTTCCCACGCTGAGGCGCAGATTGCAACGGCGGCCTGCAGGCGCCCCGCCGCGCTCAGCGTCCGCGCGGGACGAGTTCGTAAGTCATATTCCCATGGGAGTAGATCGACTGACCCATCGAGCCGCGCTCCTGCAAAGAGCTGTTCACATTCACAATTGTGAGACGGCACTCGGCTTTGAAAGCTTCGGACAGAATGGCGCATTCGCCATTAGCGCTATCGTAGAGGTGGCGTCGGGCGGCCTCCATCGCTTTGCGAACGTCTTCGTTTCCGCCGCTCGCAGGGGTGTTTATCTGTATGGAGACCTGAACCCGCAGCGCCGCCGGAGCGGAAAATTGAGATTCCGCGGCGCGCGTCGCCGCAATATTTTGCGCGGCCGCCGGCAAGGCGGCGAACAAAACAACGCTGGCCATTACTTTACGAGAAACAAGCGACATCACTCACTCCGGACTTTGAGAACGCGCTTCAATAATACAATCGATCGCATTTGAGCCCAGAGCCGTCGCCGAGACCAGTTAACGGAATCAATCAAACTTTCCCGCCGCGCGGTGCGTCGCATGGATGCGCCGGATTGTGCCGGTCGCGGAGCGATAGACGAGCGTCTCGGTTTCGATCACATCCTTGCCGAGCGAAACGCCCGCGACGAGCGGGCCCGCCGTCACGCCGGTCACGCAGACGACGACATCGCCCGCCGCCATGTCGCCAACGGCGTATTTCCTGCGTGGATCGGCAAGGCCGAAGCGCTCCGCCTGGGCCAACTGATCGCGGGTATCGAGCGCAAGCCGCCCCTGCATCTGTCCGCCGGCGCAGCGCAAGACGCAGGCCGCCAGCACGCCCTCCGAGGCGCCGCCCCGGCCGAGATACATGTCGACGCCCGTCTCGGACGGATGCGTGGTGAGGATGATCGCCGCCACGTCGCCGTCGGTAATGAGGCGCACGCAGGCGCCGGCCTTGCGGCATTTGCTGATGAGCTGGGCGTGGCGCGGACGATCGAGAATGCTCACGGTAATCTCGCTCGGCCGGACGCCTTTCGCGATCGCGAGCGCCCGCACATTGTCGGCCGGATCGCGGTCGAGATTGACCACGCCTTCCGCATAGCCGGGGCCGATGGCGATCTTGTCCATGTAAACGTCGGGCGCGTGCAGGAGCGATCCCGCCGGCGCCATCGCCGCGACGGCGATGGAGCCGGGCATGTCCTTGGCGCAAAGCGTCGAGCCTTCGAGCGGCGCGACGCCGAGATCGACGCGCGGGCCGACGCCCGCCCCGATCTCCTCGCCGACATAGAGCATCGTCCCCGAGTCCCGGTCGCCCTCGCCGATGACGATGCGCCCACACACGGGCAGGCGCGCCAGCTCCTCGCGCATCGCCTCGGTGGCGGCAAGATCGGCGGCCATTTCATCGCCGCGTCCGCGCAGGCGGGCCGCCGCCACGGCGGCGCGTTCGGACGCACGCGCCAACTCCAATGTCAGATAGCGGTCGATCTGCGTCGTGTCGATTTCAGGTTGCTGCGTCATGTCGCGCTACTCGCGCTCTATGCGGATGACTTGCGCGCGCGAGACGATGACGCCGTCCTGATAGATCAGGTCCAGCGCCTCGCGCACGAGGTGTTCGCTCGTTGCATGGGTGATGAGAATAACATCGACGCATTCGCCCGACGCGCCACGGGCGCCCCGCTGCACGATGCTTTCGAGGGAGATGCGCCGCTCCGCCATGCGCGTCGCGATCTTGGCGAAGGCGCCGGCGACGTCGCGCACCGACATGCGGATGTAGTAGCCGCCCTCGTGGCGGCGCATCGGCGTGCGTTTGAGTTCAGCGAGCGCCGCCGAAGGAAGGCCGAAGGGCGCGGAGCGCACGCTCCTGGCGACGTCGGCGATGTCGGCGACGACCGCCGAGGCTGTGGCGTCGCCGCCGGCTCCGGGCCCAACGAGCGTCAGCTCATGCACGGCGTCGGCGTCGATGGTGACGGCGTTCAACACGCCCATCACCTGCGCGATGGCGGAATTCTTGCTCACCATCGTCGGATGAACGCGCTGTTCGACGCCGTCGGCCGTGCGCTGCGCGACGCCGAGCAGTTTGATGCGATAGCCGAGTTCCGCAGCGGCGTCGATGTCGGCGAGCGTCACGCGCTCGATGCCTTCAATGTCGATGGCGCTTGCGGCGATGCGCGTGCCGAAGGCGAGCGAGGTGAGGATCGCGAGCTTATGCGCGGTGTCGAAGCCGCCGATGTCGAAAGTCGGATCGGCCTCGGCGTAGCCGAGCTTCTGCGCCTCCGCGAGACATTCCTCGAAGGAAAGCTGTTCGCGCTCCATGCGCGAGAGGATGTAATTGCAGGTGCCATTGAGGATTCCATAAACGCGATCGATGGAATTGCCCGCGAGCCCTTCGCGCAGCGTCTTGACGATGGGAATGCCGCCGGCGACCGACGCTTCAAAAGCAAGCGCGACATGCTTCTCTTCCGCAAGCTGCGCGAGATGAAGTCCATGGGCGGCGAGCAGCGCCTTATTGGCGGTGACGACCGATTTGCCATGCGCGAGCGCCGTTTCGACGCTGGCGCGCGCCGGCCCCTCCGAGCCGCCGATCAATTCGACGAAAAGATCGATCGAGGGAGAGGCCGCGAGCTTGATTGGGTCGTGGAAAAACTCAGCGCCCGAAATATCCGCGCTGCGTTTCTTTCCCGCCTCGCGGGCGGACACGCCAGTGAGAACGATGCTTCGGCCCGTACGCGCCGTCAGCGCCTCGGCCTGCCGGTGGAGAAGCCGCGCCACCGCAGCGCCGACGGTGCCGAGCCCCGCGATGCCGACGCGCAAAATCTCCGACATTGCAACCTTTCCGGGAAAATAGGCCGCGCCCGCGCCGCCCGAGATTCTAGGGCCTTGTGCCCGATTTTGCGGGGTCGATCAAGAAAGAGGCGGCAGAGCTGCGAACCCATGCTCGCCATTGATTGTTGCAGCGCGCTTTGCGGCAAAAAGGACTTTTTGGCGTCGATTGCGCTCCCTTTTCTTTTGGTGACGCTCAACTACGTTTTCAACTATCCTGTTGATTCGTTAGATGAGGTGACTGCATGCATCTATTGGCACGATATTTCGTCGCGTCTGCAATGGTTTATGGCTTGATGAGCTGGCCTTCGCCGACGCTGGCGGCGGTCTGTTACAAGCCAATTCTTTATGACCCCCAAGAAGTTCATAAGCCGAAAGCCTGCGCGTCGCCCGGCAAATTGGTGGGCAACAACTGTTTAACTTGTCGCGCTGGGCATATTCTCGACATAACGATCAAGAAATGCCACTCGCAATGCAAGATCAAATATCATTGGGATCCAGCCCAGCAAAAATGCTGTCG
>CAZCJY010000224.1:0-4350 GCA_964498975.1 uncultured Methylocystis sp. | reverse complement strand
CGCCAACACAAGATCGGCGAACCACAGCGCAAAAATTTCGGCGTCGAATTGCGCCGCGTCACCGATGACGCCCAGCGCTAGCGCGCTCACGCGGGCCGCAGCATTGAGCGGATTCTCAGCTGTCGACCGCTCATCCACAAGGGCGGCGAGCGCTTCGCAATCGATGGCCGGCGGTAAATCGAGACAATCGGCCGCGACTCTCACGACGCGCGCATCGAGCCGCACAGAAGGCGTTGTGAACAGGCGCCACAGCCGATGCAGGCGGCCGCCGGGCGTCGGCGCCGCGTCGAAGCCGGCGAGATGTTCGGCGTCGCGCAGGGCGCCTTCGTCTTCGCGCAGACGCGCTATCGCGGCGCAGGCGGTTGCGGCGCGCAAGGCGAGGCGCTGCCGCAGGGCGCCGGCAAAAACGGGTTCGAGGCCTCCTTCCCCGAAGTTTTTGCCGGGGCTCGAAGCATCGGCGGCTCTTCCGTCGGCGCGCGAAACATCGGCGGAGCCGATTCCGGCGCGCGAAATATCGCCTCCGGGGCAACGCAAAAGCTGGTCGAGGCGGGCAAGACTGGCGCCGGCGGCGAAGAAGTGCGCGCTGGCCGCGTCGTGTTGAACGCCGCCGACCTTCGCCCACTGCGTGTCAGGACACATCAGAAATTGAGAAATCGGCCTGTTGAATTTCAATGCGTTACGAAACGCTGCTGATTTACGCGTATACATTTGAATTGAGAAAACGCCCGAATGATGTACAGTTGAATTGAGAAT
The DNA here is from genome assembly GCA_964498975.1 of uncultured Methylocystis sp. GTDB lineage: Bacteria > Pseudomonadota > Alphaproteobacteria > Rhizobiales > Beijerinckiaceae > Methylocystis. Next base: position 3,597 of record CAZCJY010000224.1, on the reverse strand, counting down.
TTGCGGCTCAACCATTTCTCATGGACGCGGCCGAAAAATGAACAGCAATAATGAGAACGCGCCCTGCCCTGATGACGCCGACACGACGGGGTCCGACGACCCGCAGTGGTTAGAGGCATGTCGACGCGAGGAGGCCATCAGAGAATTGTTAGGCCGCTCCGCGGGCGACCGGCTACGAACAAGCGACGTCGAAGATGTTGCTTTGGACCTCGGGATCAGTCGCGCGACACTTTATCGCCTCGTCGCGATCTATCGCGAAACGCCCACCGTTGAGGCGCTTCAGCCGAAGCCGCGAGGCCGATCGAAAGGGGCGCTCGCTCTCGACAAATCGCGTCATAAGTTGATCCGCCAGACGATCCGGGAAGTCTATCTGAAGCCGCAGCGTCCAACGCTGACCCACCTCGTCGAACAAATCCATTTGCGTTTCGTCCAGCACGGATGGCCATTGCCAGATCGTCGAACGATCAAGACGCGCGTCGATGACATCGAGAGGCGATTGGTCGCGCGTAAACGGAAGGACAAACGCGCGATCAAAGCGACAACGCCAGTTCCGGGCGAATACAAAGCCTCCCGGCCGCTCGAGGTGGTTCAGATCGATCACACGCTCGTCGATCTCATCGTCGTTCACGAAGAGACGCGCGAACCGCTCGCACGCCCTTGGCTGACGCTGGCGATCGATGTGTTTACGCGAATGATTACGGGCTTTCATCTTTCGATGGATCCCCCTTCACGGCTTTCCGTGAGCCTCTGCGTTCTCCATGGCGTTTACGACAAGACAGCCTGGTTGCAGGAACGTGAGATCGACGCGACATGGCCAGTCGCCGGCTTGCCAGAGGCCTTTCACGTCGACAATGGCGCAGATTTCAGAAGCAAGGCTTTCATTCGCGGTTGTCGCAACGAAGGCGTCGATATCATTTGGCGCCCGCCTGGCGAACCGCATTACGGCGGTCATATCGAACGGCTGATCGGAACGATGATGGGTCAGATGCATCTTCTGCCCGGCACTTCATTTGGAAATCCGATCGAACGAGGGTCCTACGATCCGAAAAAGAATTCAGCCATGTCGTTGCGAGAGCTCGAATGCTTTCTCGGCTGGGAGATTGCGGGCGGCTATCACGACCGAATACACAGCACCTTGATGCGCTCACCATTGGCAGTCTGGCGCGAACATGAGGCGCGGATCAATCTGCGCATGCCGCATGATCGAATGGCCTTCTGGGTTTCGTTATTGCCCGAGGCGTATCGAACACTCAGGCCAGACGGCGTCTGGTTGCATGGATTGCCATACTGGTCGAACGTTTTAAGCGCCGATCTCGGAGGCGCCAAACGCGAGCTTTTAGTCAAATATGATCCCCGAGATATTTCAAGAATTTTTGTTCAGCGTCCTTCCGGGCGTTTCGTCGAAGCCCGGAGCCGCGATCTTACGTGCCCATCAATAAGTCTCCGCGAATGGAAACTACGTCGGCGCGAAACGCGAGCGCAAGCGCGCGCGGAACGCGAACCGAACCAGTGGATCACTACTGCAAAGGCCAAGCGTCGCATTGTTGACGATGCAATAAGGAAGACGGCGCAGGCCCGCCGCGACCCGCAGCCCAAAAACAAGATTTCGGTGGATGACGAAGGATTCGGCTCGCTCAAGGGCATCGACTCGCGCACTCCTTCCATTCTGGAAATCGCGGAGAAGCAGCGTGATCGATAGGGCCGCCCACGTCACGGACGAAGTTGCAAGTCTTCTCGACGCATCTAATGACGCGCGGATCCAATTTATTCGATCAAAGCCGTGGGTCCACTATCCAAAAGCAAAACATATCGTCGATTTGATTCAGGGTCTCCCGACTCACCCGCGCACGACGCGAATGCCGTCAATCGCCGTCTATGGCGACAGCGGCATGGGAAAATCGATGATCGTCGGGCGCTTCAAGCACGACCAGATGCTCGCTTTCGATGCAGCAACAGCCGACGCACGACGTAAATTTCTCGTTGTGGAGTTGGCGGGCGGGCCGGGCGAGCGGCGCCTTTATGCACAAATTCTCTCTGCACTTGGCGCCCCTTCCAATCCGCGCGCGACAATTGTCGCATTAGAGCAGACGACAATTCGACTATTGCGAGCCGTGGGCGTTCAAGTCCTGCTGATAGATGAAATTCATAATATCATCGCCGGTTCATGGCGCGAGCAGCGTGTCGTTCTGAACACGCTTCGTTTCTTGAGTAACGAGCTTCAGCTTTCGCTTGTCTGCTTCGGCATCACGGAAGCACGTGAGGCGATCAACGGCGACGTACAGCTTGCCAGACGCTTTGATGTTGTCACGTTGCCGCGCTGGAAAGCCGATGACGAGTTTCAGCAACTCGTCCTTGCCATTCTCCGCAATCTCCCGCTTCGTCAGCCGAGCATTCTGACGGCGCGCGGTCTCAAACGAATTCTTCGAGTGACTGAAGGCGTAACGTCAAAAATATTCCGCCTTGTGAATGAAGTCGCGATCCAGGCTATCGAGACAGGAACGGAACGACTAACCGACGAAGCCATTGATGATTGGAGGCCTATCAGCGAGGAGGAAGCCGCGTTCCAATGACGATGCTGATCAACGCCGCTCGGCGGCCCTTGCCGGTCGTCCTCGACCCGACGCCCGACGAACTTCTTTCATCGTGGCTTCATCGTCATGCAGCTTTCTATGGGCTCACGGAGCCCATGCTCATCTCGTGGCTAAAGCTCGAATCGAAGAAGCTGCGTAGCCTCGACTTCCGCCCAGGTCTCGGCCAGATCGCACGCATCGTAGATTCGTTTCGCACTGATCCAATGGATGTTGTCGCCATGACGCATACAGCGCTTCCAATCGAGGTCGCGGCACTGGTTGGAAGAGGCAAGCCGATTCAATTCTGTCGGACATGCTGCGAGCGACATCGCGCGGCTGACACTCCGGGAGCGGTTCTAAAAAGCTGGCTTGAGGCGTGGCGCGTTACTTGTCCTCTATGCGGTTCGCCGCTCTCAGAAATCGAGGGACCTCGTGCCGGCTGCGATACCGTCCGAAACACGAGCCCATTTGGGGACCATTGGGACGCCGCCAAAATCGGAGAGGAGCTTGTCAATCGTCACTTGCGGGGCGAGCCGACGCCGCTAGCATCCCCTATTGCGATGATGCGGCTTTTGCTGATCTTAAATCGCCCGCAGACGACGCAGCCCCCCGAAGGCTACAATAAGAGCTGGTTGCTCAACGAGATCGTTCCAGGATTTGACGCCGAAGCATTACGCATAGCGCCGTCCATCAGCAAAGGCGCAAACGCTATGGTGCCGCTCTATTTACGCATCGCGCTACTCGCCGGTCTCGCAGTCGCCGCGAAAAACGCGGCGGATACGATTCAGCGCCTGCGCCCCTTCTGTCGCCCCGTCTATCGAAAGCGATTCGACGAGCTCGCCTACGCCGCGCTCGGGATGCCGCTGGAGTTCTCAATTTAAGCGTCAAAGCTCGAAAATGCGCGCCGAAATTCTCAAATATGATGTCAACGCGCCGCGCGAACAGGGATTTTCTAATCAAAGGATGTATCCTGACACCTTGTATTCGACCCCAAGCGTCATAGTTCTCCATCAGAAAAATAGGGAGG
>CAZCJY010000223.1:0-4436 GCA_964498975.1 uncultured Methylocystis sp. | reverse complement strand
TCACAGTGCCCATTCTGCTAAGGCGAACGTGGGGCAGTAGGCTTGTCGCGAATGCGCGGAGACGTCGTTTGAAAACGTCGCCATAGGCGCCATCGCGGTCGCGGACGAGATATCTTGGCGGCCGTTCCTAACCACAGGCTTCAGTGAGCTGGCGTGATATCCATTCCCCCCTCGGATGCGCGGTCATGCCTAACCATATTATTTTCCGTCGGTCGTGCAGCATGATCAATAAGCCATAGAGCAATCGAAAAGACAGCGTAGGAACGACGAACAGATCCATTGCGGCAATCCCGTCGGCGTGATTGCGCAGAAATGTTCTCCACCCTTGCGAAGGTGGCCGTCTGCGTTTCGCCATATACTTGGCGACCGATGTTTGTCCGACGTCGATTCCGAGCTTGAGCAATTCGCCGTGAATGCGCCGCGCGCCCCAAAGCGGATTGGCTAAGCTCATCTCTCGGATCAATTGACGAATTTCTACGGGGACTTGAGGCCGGCCAGGGCGCGCGCGCGATTTCCAGCGCCAGAATTGACGGAAGCCTGAGCGATGCCAGCGGATGACGGTCTCTGGTTCGACGATCTTCAGAACGTTCGTGATCCCAGGAGCAAGACGATAGAGCACAACAAAAATCAGTCAGTCAAGGGCGCTGAATGTCTGGCGCTTCTGTGACTGTCTCCCCAGCACATTGAGCTGATGGCGGAGGGCGGCGATCTCGGCTTCCCGCGAGGCGCGCGTTCGAAAAAACCCGGTGACGACCGACCACATAAGTTGGAATAACTCGACCATACGACAGAGCATGCCTCGAATTATCAGCTTGCGCTACCGGGATCGAAATTGCGGTAGGCACAGGCGGAAGCCATTCGATCGATAGGCAATTTTTTCATATCGCGCATGATGATCCCGGCGCACAACAACACTTCGGTTCGTCGCCGCATCAACGCGGACGAGGTTTTCGACACACACAGGCAATCCATGCTTGTTCAGCTAATTTTTCCAAGCCCGAGTCGTCACGTCTTATCGCGAATGATGTCGTTGCTCGCGACGTGCCGCGCTTGCGCGTTTTGCGAAGGTTGCCGATCTGCTTGTAGAGTTGTCACGTTCCGTCTCCTCGCTGAAGATCAAGAGCTTAGCCATCAAGACTTTGCACGCCCCCCAACTTTGCACGCTCTCGTATAATCCTCTCATTGCGTCAATCGCTCTCGCCGATGATCATCTCGTCGCTGGGTTCGAAATCGCCTTCGACGATTTCCGTATGCGCACCATCGTCCAGACCGAGTCGTACCGGGACCGGCGTCGACTCACCCTTGCGCAGCACCCAAAGAGACGTGCTGTCGGATCTCTCGTCTCTCACGCCAAATTGTGAAGCGTTGCGGTTTCGCGAATAGCGCAGCGCCTCGTTCGGCGCCCGGAGCACCTTAAGACGCTGATCGATTACGATCCGCGCGGTCACCGTCCTGCCCGTTTCAAGTAGTCTCTCGGCGTCCGGAGCGGAGAGGACGACGATATTTTGCGCTTTGCGCACTTCCGTCGCCTGCCCGTCGAACAAACGCCCTTGCGCCGCATCCACGTTAATCGAAGCCCAATCACCGATCTCGACTTCATCAACGTCGCTCCGGGCAGGCGCAACCTCGATCTGCGCGACAGCCCAATCTGTGATGGCGAAGAGCGTCGACTTTCCCGCTTCGACGGGCTCGCCCGTCTCGGCGCCGCGGGAAATCACGGTCCCGTCCATGGGCGCTCGGACTTCCATGCCTCCAAGCTCAATTTCGGCGGCGCGCAACGTCGCTTCATGCTGCGCAATTAGATCTTCGCTACGCCTTGTTCTTGTGAGCGCCCGCTCATGGGCGCGCGTTGCTTTGCCGATCCCGCTCCGCTTCGCCGACACACGAGCGCGCTCCAGCGCCAATTTCGCGCGCGCTAGCCCCGCCTCGTCCTTGTCCATTTGCGCCCGGGCGGCCGCAAGTTTGGCTCGTTGGCGTTCGACGGCGAGCCGATGCAGCCGCTGCTCGATCGCCGCGCAAAGCTGGCCTTTCGCAACTTTAACGCCGACCTCGCAATCACGAAACTGGACGATGCCGGTCAGGGGCGCGAAAACCGTGGTCGTCGGCCGCGGACGGACGATGCCGGTCGCCGAGACAGCGCGGACCACCGAGCCTCGTTCGAGCACGCGGGTCACAAACTGCGCGGCAGGCGGCGGCCAATAGAGCCAACCTCCGGCGATTGTCGCCGCAACGACGCCCGTCGTCATCCATCCAATCCATCGCGTCGTCGGCGGTGCGGCACGCGCTTCTTTCGTAACCGCGGGCGGCGCCAGTTTGATGAGTTCGAGCATCAATAGTGGCAAGGAGGCGGCGGCAAGCAAGACGAAACTATCCTCGTAGGGAAGTTCGGACGTTTCCAGGAAATGCGACAACATCGTGTTGATGTGGCTCGACATCTGGAGGGCGGTGGACGCGATTACGATAACGAGCAAATTGAGGTTCGAAAAAAAGCCCACGCGCCAGATCGGCGTCGTCTGGCTGCGCGCGCCAAGGGAAATCAGCAGCTGCGCAAAGACCATCGTGGAGAAAGCGTTGGTGCGCGCGAGCTGCAGGTCTCCCGATTGCAGACCGCGGAGAAAGGCGAGGAAAGCCACGCTGGAAATGAGCGCGGCGGTCAACAGCATCGCCCAAAAAAATCGCTCGTCCGTGAGCTGCTCGCCCCGCTCGCGCGGACGCTGGTTCATTATTCGCGGATCGACGCGGTCCGCGGCGAGACACAGCGCCGGCGGCCCGTCGGTGATGAGATTGATCCAGAGCAGATGAATGGGCAGGAGAGGCGTCGGGAGACCGCTCACGATGCAGATCGTTATCAGCAGCAGTTCGCTGGCGTTGCAGCCGAGAAGGTATAGTAGCGTCTTGCGTATGTTCTCGTAAATGCCGCGGCCCTCCTCGACGGCGTCGACGATGGTCGCGAAATTGTCGTCCGTGACGATCATGTCGGACGCCTGCTTCGTCACCTCCGTCCCGCTTCGGCCCATAGCAACGCCGATATCGGCGCCCTTGATCGCCGGCGCGTCGTTCACTCCGTCGCCGGTCATGGCGACGACGGCGCCGTTTGCCTGCCAAGCCCTGATAATGCGCAACTTGTCCGCAGCGGTCACGCGCGCATAGACGGCCACGCCGGAAACGCGCCGCAGCAGCTCATCATCCGTCAGCTTGTCGAGATCGACGCCCGCCATCACGGACTGCCCGTCTTCGGTGAGCCCTAGCTCCTTGCCGATGGCCATGGCGGTGTGCGGATGGTCGCCCGTGATCATCACAGCGCGGATGCCGGCGGCCCGACATTTCGCGACGGCCTCTTTCGCCTCCGGCCTCGGCGGGTCGTATAATCCGAGGAGTCCGACGAAGACGAGATCGCGCTCGATGGTTTCTTGAGCGAGCCGATCGAGCGGCAAGGCGTCAAAATCGCGGAAGGCTGAGCCTAGCACACGCAGCGCGTTGCTGGCCAAATGCGTGTTTTGCCTCGTGAGTTCTTTGCGATCGCCGTCAGTCAGCGGATGCACGCCATCGTCGCGCCAAATATGTGAGCACTTGGCCAGCAGCGTCTCTGGCGCGCCATTCGTCAAAACGCGTTGACGCCCATCGGGCAAGCGCCGCACGATCGAGTGCAGCTTGCGGTCGGAATCGAAAGGGAGTTCATGGAGCCTTGGACTGTCCCGGTCCAGCGCGTTCCGGTCGCCGCCTGCTTTCTGTCCCGCAGAAAGGAGCGCACCTTCGGTTGGATCGCCGATGACGTTCCAGCTGCCCTTGTCTCGCTCGATATGTGCGTTGTTGCAGCCGACAAGGATTTCCGCCATCCGGCGCAGGGCGCTGTCGTGACTCGGTTCGATGAACTCGCCATTCAATCGCAGCTCGCCTTGAGGACCGTAGCCTTCGCCGGAAACATCGTAGGTTCGGCCGGCGACGAGCATCGCGCGCACCGTCATTTGCCCAACGGTCAAAGTACCGGTCTTATCAGTGCAGATGACATTGGTGGAACCCAGTGTCTCAGCCGACGCCAGCCGGCGCACCAGAGCGCCGCGCCGCGACATACGCAGCACCCCCAGCGACAGAGCCGCCGTCGCGACGGCCGGCAGACTCTCCGGCAACGCGGCGACGGCGAGGCTGACCGAGGTCATGAAAAGGTCGAGGATCGGGTCTTTGCGCAGCAACCCGAGCCCAAAGAGCAGCGTCACGATCGCAAGCGTGGTCCAGAGGAGGACGTGCCCGAACCGCTCCAGTTTCTGCTGGAGCGGCGTCCCCGCGTCCTCGCCCGCCTCGCTGATCAGCGAGGCGATGCGGCCCATCTCCGTTTGCATCCCGGTGGCGACGACGACGGCGCGCCCAGAGCCAGCCACTACGTTCGTTCCCATGAACACCATGTTGGTCCGATCGCCGATCGTAAGCTGCGGCTCGTC
>CAZCJY010000222.1:0-4506 GCA_964498975.1 uncultured Methylocystis sp. | reverse complement strand
GCGTCTCGGCGCAGAAGCGGCAAGCGCGAATGCGCGCCGCCACTTCATCCAGTCGCTTGGCGGTTGCGCGCGCCATTCAGGCGGCGGCGCTCGGCCGCGCCGAAACCTCGGCGCGCCAGCGCGACAGATGCGGCAGGTCCTCGGGAATTTCGACGCGGCCATGCTTCGTCAAATCCATCGCGATGAAAGCCGTAATGTCGGCGATGGTGAATGCGTCGGACGCGATGAAGCGACGCGAGGCCAGCTCCTGGTCGAGAAAGCGCATCATCTGTTGCGCGCGGAGTCGCTGAAGCGCGGCGAGTTCGGGGAGCTGCGGCGACTCCAGTCGCGCCAGCGCCGGATGGCTGTGGCGGAAAGCGAGAGCCACTGGCGTGAACAATCGCAATTCGATCCGCCGCTGCCACATCTCGACGAAAGCCTGTTCGCGTCCGCCGCGTCCGAACAGGGCGGGCTCGGGATACAGGCTTTCGATATAGCGGCAGATGGCGACGGACTCGGTTAACGTCTCGCCATCGTCGAGAACGAGAGCGGGAACCTCCTCTAGAACATTAACCTGTCTATATGGCTCGCTTTTGTGCTCGAACGCCATAAGGTTAACGTCGCGCATCGGAATCGTGACGTTCTTCTCCGAAAGAAACATCCTGACTCTTCGGGGATTTGGCGCTAGCGGCGTAGTGTAGAGCTGCATGACGGTCTCGGATCGCGCGCCTGCGCGGCGCGCCGAATATGGACAAATTTGCGGCAATTTGTGAGGGGGCTGTTAATATTTCCAAGAAATAATCAATTTGCGTAGTTTAGTTTGCCGCGTGTGTGTCCAGTATGAGTGAAGTCACAGCTGAAATGATCGAGCGCGGCAAAGGCGCCGATGCTCAGACCGCGACAACGCGCCGCCGGCTTGTCGCCAAGGTCCGGCAGGCGCGCGAGAGGCTGACGACTTCAGATACGGGACATCGCGGGTGCGATCTCGAACTTCTGCGCGCTTACGCGGAAACCCGCATCGACTCGGCGATCTCGGCCGTATCTCTCATCGCCATGATGACGCTGCTGTCGCTCTATTGGGTGACGCCGAGCGCCGCGGCGATTTGGTGCGCGCTCGCTTTATCGAGTCTCATTCTTTGTTGCGGCATGGCCAGGCGGCTCCAATCCCTCGAGGATGCCAAGGTCATGGTCATGCGGTGGCGCACGAAATTCGTCGTCACCGAATTCATCCACGGTCTGGTCTGGGCCGGCGTCGCCGCGCTGCTGCTGAATGTCAAGGATCCCAACGCGCGCACGCTCGTCGTCGCCATGCTGCTGCTCTCGGCGGCTTTCAATACAATGGTGACGGCGACGATCCCGACCGCCGTTTATGCGGCGATCGTTCCGACTTCGCTCACGGTCATCGGCTTCATCGGCTTTACCGGCCTTGGCGGCACATCGGTCGCGCTGCTCGCGATCGTGGTGGCGGCGCAGATGTTCTTTTACGTGCTCGCCAGGCGCTTCCATCAGCTTTCTTCGGAAGGCCTGTTCTTCCGCGCCGAAAAGAACGAACTCATCGCCGAACTCGAACAGGCGAAGGCGAATTCCGACGAAGCGCGCCGGCGCGCGGAAGAGGCCAATCTCGCCAAGTCGCGCTTCCTCGCCACGATGAGCCATGAATTGCGCACGCCGCTCAACGCCATCCTCGGCTTCTCCGAAGTGCTGAAGGGCGAATTATTCGGCCCGCACGCCAATCCCGCCTATCGCGACTACGCCAATGACATTCATTCGAGCGGGCAGCATCTGCTGATGCTCATCGACGAGATTCTCGATCTTTCGCGCGTCGAAGCGGGACGCTATGAGCTGAAAGAGGAAAGCGTCTCGCTCGTCGGCATTGCGCAGGAGTGTCGGCACCTCCTGGCGATCCGCGCGGACAAGCGCGATATCAAATTGACCGAGGTGATGGAGCCGAGCCTGCCACGCATCTGGGCGGACGAGCGCGCGGTTCGCCAGATCGTCCAGAACCTTCTCACCAATGCGATCAAATTCACGCCGCAGGGCGGGCAGGTCACGATCAAGGTCGGATGGACCAGCGCCGGCGGCCAATATATCGCGATCAAGGATACGGGCCCCGGCATTCCTGAAAACGAAATCGCCGTGGTGATGTCGTCATTTGGGCGCGGCATGCTTGCGCAGAGAAACGCCGAGGAAGGCTCCGGGCTCGGCCTGCCCATCGTCAATGGGCTGGTCGAGATGCATGGCGGGCAGTTCCTCTTGAAATCCAAGGTTCGTGAGGGCACGGAGGCGATCGTCGTCTTTCCGCCGCAGCGGGTGATGAACGCCTTGCCGAAGTTTGAGACGGGTGAAACAAATCCGACGCGGCGCGCCGCGGCCTGACGCGCCAGCGCTTGTCGCGACGGCGCTTCGCGCTTCTTGCGTCATGCTTTAATCTGAGCGGCGATGACATCCGACGCCGCCCCTCCGCAATCATCCGCGCTCGTGCTTTTTTCCGGCGGCCAGGATTCCACAACATGCCTCGCCTGGGCGCTGTCGCGTTTCGCGCGCGTCGAAACGGTCGGCTTCGACTATGGCCAGCGCCATCGCGTCGAACTCGAACGGCGCGCGGCTTTGCGCGCAGGTCTTGCGCATCTGTCGCCGCTCTGGGCCGAGAGGCTGGGCGAGGATCATACGATTTCGATCGAGGCGCTCGGCGCGATTTCGGAGACGGCGCTCACGCGCGACGCGGAGATCGCGTTTAACGCCGACGGCCTGCCCAATACATTCGTGCCGGGGCGCAATCTGCTGTTCCTGACTTTCGCCGCCGCGCTCGCCTATCGGCGCGGCATTTCCGATCTTGTCGGCGGCATGTGCGAGACGGATTATTCCGGCTACCCCGACTGCCGCGACGAGACGATCCGCGCCATGGCGAAGGCGCTGAGCCTCGGCATGGACCGCGAGATAAGGGTCCACACGCCGCTTATGTGGATCGACAAGGCGGAGACCTGGCGGCTGGCGGAGGCGCTGGGCGGCGCGGCTCTGGTGGCGCTCATCGTCGAGGAAAGCCACACCTGCTATCTCGGCGAGCGTGGGCGCCGTTTCGACTGGGGGTATGGCTGCGGCGAATGCCCCGCCTGCAGGCTGCGCGCGGCGGGATGGGAAAAATACAGCGCGACGCAGCCTGCCAGCTGACGCGATAGGCCTTCGGACATCTCCTCTGAATTTGCCGAAAATATTTCAGCGCGACCCGACGCCGCTGTTGCGCGCCGGCCACAGGGTTCCGTCCAAACGCCTTTCGACGCTCTTGGCGATTGACAGACCTCGCCCGCATCGGAATATGTTATGTTATAACATCCGATAGAGCGCGGAGCGGGTCAGCCATGAGGAAAAGTCGTCGTCACGCGCTTTTTGTCGGCGCGGCATTCCCCGTCTTGATCGCCTGCGGCGGCCTCGCCTTGGCCCAGCAGTCCTTGCCGACGATCGAGGTCGGGGCGGCGAGCCCGATCAAGCGCGAGGCGGCCGCCCGTGCGCCCCGCACGCCTCGCGAGCGCAGCCGCGGCGTCGCAGGCCCGAGCCGACCCGAGCCGCGCGAAACGGCCGAGGCGCCCCTGGGCGTCCTCCCCATCGTCGCCGATCAATTCGCGACGGTGACCGTCGTTCCCAGCGAGGAGCTGCGGCGCTCGCCGGGCGCGACGCTGGGCGACGTGCTCTTCGCCAAGCCGGGCATAACGGGGTCGAGTTTCGCGCCGGGCGCCGCGAGCCGTCCCATCGTGCGCGGTCTCGACAATTACCGCGTGCGCATCCAGGAGAATGGCGTCGGCGCCAGCGGGGTTTCGGAGCTGGGCGAAGACCATGCCGTGCCGCTCGACCCCTTAGGCGCGAGCCAGCTCGAAGTGGTGCGCGGCCCCGCTACGCTGCGCTGGGGATCGCAGGCGATCGGCGGCGTCGTCAATGTCGAAAACAACCGCATTCCAGACGCCTTGCCCTGCCGTCTCGCCCTCGCGCCCTATGCCGATACGCAAGGCTGCGCCATCGTCGAGACGCGCGGCGCGGTTTCGACCGTCGACAATGGGCTGGAGAGCGCCACGCTGCTCGACGCCGGCAGGGGCAATGTCGCCGTTCACGCCGACGTTCATGGCCGGCGCGCCAGCGACTACCGCATCCCCGGCTATCCCTATCTCTTCCCGCCGGACCCGCCGCCCTTCGTCGACGGACGCCAGCCCAATTCGTCGATGCGCTCGGGAGGCGGGGCGCTCGGCGCCTCCTATTTCTTCGACGGCGGCTTAATCGGCTTCGCCGTCACCCAGTTCAACTCCCGCTATCGCATTCCCGGCATAGAGCGGACGGAGACCAATACGCGCATCGAACTGCGCCAGACGCGCGTGAGCGGAAAAGGCGAGTTCCGTCTGCAATCGGCCTATATCGAGGCGATCCGCTTCTGGGCGGGCCTCACGGACTACAAGCACCATGAACTCGCCAATGAAGGAGACTTCGACGGCGTCCAGCAGACTTTCACCAATAAGGACCTTGAGGCGCGCGTCGAAACGCAGC
>CAZCJY010000221.1:0-4516 GCA_964498975.1 uncultured Methylocystis sp. | reverse complement strand
GTCGTGTCGGCCGCGACCTGCGCCGCGCCGGCCTCTGGCGGCGCGACCAGCAGCACGATTTCGCCCTTGGGCGGCTCCTCTTCGGCAAGCGCCGCCGCAAGGTCGTCGAGCGCGCCGCGCCGCACCGACTCAAACATTTTGGTCAGTTCGCGCGCGATGGCGGCCTCGCGCTTACCAAGAACCGCGGCGCAGTCGGCGAGCGTCTCGGCGAGCCGGCGTGGGCTCTCGAAGAACACCAGCGTGCCTGGAATTTCCGCCAGCTCGGCGAGCCGCGCACGGCGCGGCCCGCTTTTGTGCGGCAGAAAGCCCTCGAAGAAGAATCGGTCGGTCGGCAGGCCCGCCACCACCAGCGCGGCGAGCACCGCCGAAGGGCCGGGGACGGCGGTGACATGCACGCCCTTTTCCAGAGCCTCCTGCACCAGCTTGAAGCCGGGATCGGAGACGAGCGGCGTGCCAGCGTCGGAAACGAGCGCGAGCTTGGCCCCGGCTTCCAGCCGCGCGACGAGATGCGGGCGAATCACTTTGGCGTTGTGCTCGTGATAGGCGACGAGCGGCGTCGAAATTCCATAATGGGCGAGCAGCGTCTTGGTGACGCGGGTGTCCTCGGCGATCACCGCGTCGGCGGCCGCGAGCGTCGAGAGCGCGCGGAAGGAGACATCCTTCAGATTGCCGATGGGCGTGGCGACAAGATGCAGTCCCGGCTCGATTCTCTCCGCCTCGGCGCGCAGGCCGAAGGCGGTGTAGCTCGCTGCGGGCGAAACCTCGGCGTCGATCGTCATCGCATCCCCCGGCCTGTTTGTTCTTTTTAAGATACTATGCGTTCTTTTAATAGGACAAGCGTAAATCGTGGCGGGAAGCCGTAATTCCTCCAAATGGCCAGTCTATTGACTTTCCACCAGGGAGGCGGACCTTAGCGCGAATTACGCTTATCGCGGGCAGGGAGCCGCAGGGCGCAGGGGGTTTTCTCGATGCCGACATTTTTTCCTTTCGCGCTCGCGACCGACCGACCGATCTGGCGCAGCGCCTGCAAGCGCGCCGCCCTCGTCGGCCTCGGCCTCGCGCTCGCCGCCTGCCATCCGGGAAGCGGGCCGGGCGTGCCGGGCGCGCGCGACTTGAAGCTGAGCGGATCGACCGACACCGCGCCGGCCGAGAACGAAACGATCGGCGCCGGCGCGGTGAAGATCGGCTTGATCGTGCCGCTGACGGGTCCGTCGGGGCCATCCTCCGTCGGCGCGTCGCTGCGCAACGCCGCCAAGCTCGCCTATGCCGACAGCGGCGCCAATGACGTGACGATTCTGGTCAAAGACGACCGTTCGACTCCGGCCGGCGCCGCCGCGGCGACGCAAGCGGCGATCAATGAGGGCGCCGAGGTCATTCTCGGGCCGGTCTTCGGCGCCGGCGTGAAGGAGGCCGGCCGCGTCGCGCGTTCGGCCAACCGCCCGGTCATCGCCTTTTCGACCGATTCCTCGGCGGCGGGACGCGGCAATTATCTGCTCTCCTTCCCTGTCGAGGGCTATGTCGATCGCGGCGTCAATTTCGCCGCGCAGCGCGGCAAGAAGTCGATTGCGGCGCTCGTTCCAGAGAACGACTATGGCACGCTGGCGATGGCGCAGTTCCAGCAGAGCGCCGCCACCTACGGCGTGCGCGTGCCGGTCATCGAGCGCTACAAGCCCGGCGCGCCCGCCGACTCGGTGAAGCGCCTCGCGGCGGCCCGCGACCAGTTCGACGCGCTCTTCATTCCCGAGCAGGCGGAGGCGATGACGGCGGTGTCGAAGGAGCTTGTCGCCAATGGCATCGACTCCAAGAAAGTGCAGATTTTCGGCACCGGCCTGTGGAACGACGCGCGTACGCTGAGCCTGCCGGCGCTGCAAGGCGCCTGGTTCACGGCGCCCGAGAACGCCGGCTTCAACGCCTTCGCGCAGCGCTATAAGGCGAAATACGGCTCCGACCCCGCGCGCGTCGCGACGCTCGCCTATGACGCGGTGTCGCTCGCCATCGCGCTGTCGCGCTCGCAAGGATCGCAGCGCTATTCGGAAAGCGTGCTGACCAATCCGTCGGGCTTCAACGGCGCCGACGGCGTCTTCCGCTTCAAGCCGGACGGCGCCAATGAGCGCGGGCTTTCTGTGCTCGAAATCGGCGGCGGCTCGGCGAAGATCATTTCGCCCGCGCCGCGGACATTTACCGGGAACGGGGCGTAAGCAAATTCGCCCTTTCCCTCGGAGGTAGCGCGCGACCCTCTCCCAAAGGGTGAGCGCCTTATGGGAGAGGGTTCACGCCGCTCCCGTCTCTCCCGCGATCTTGCCGAAGTCTGCGACGCCCATCATCACGCGGCGCAGCTCCGCGAGCAGGCGCAGGCGGTTGAGGCGCAGATCGGCGTTGTCGGCGTTGACCGTCACATCGTCGAAGAAGGCGTCGACCGGCGCGCGCAGCTTTGAGAGCGCGCGCATGGCGCCGGCGAAATCTTCCTTTTCCAGATGCTCGGCGGTCTCTTCGCGCGCGCGGGCGATGGCGGCGGCGAGCTTATGCTCCTGCGGCTCGATGCGCAGATTCGGCGCATGGCGATGCGCATAGGCGTTCGCGCCGTCCTTCTTTTCCTCGATCTTGAGAATGTTGACGGCGCGGCGAAAGCCCGCGAGCAGATTCTTGCCGTCGTCTGTTGAGAGGAATTTGTCGAGCGCCTCGACTTTACGCGTGATCATGAGCAGATCGTCCTGTAGCGGCGCATTTTCCCCTCCCCCCTGCGGGGAGGGGCTAGGGGTGGGGAACTCCGCTTCTGGAACAGCCCCGAGCGCCGCATCTATCAGATCGTATCGCGCCCCCTTGTCGCGCAAGTAGACCTTCAGGCGATCGATGAAAAATTCGAGGAGGTCTGTGGTCGCGTCATGCCCGGACTTGTTCCGGGCATCCACGCCGTCACGTTGCGCGTGGATGGTCGGGACAAGCCCGGCCATGACGCAGTGGAGCGGCAAGCGCAGCTCATTCTCCAACACGATCCTGGTCACCCCCAACGCCGCGCGACGCAGCGCGTAAGGGTCCTTGCTCCCGGTCGGTTTCTCGTCGATGGCCCAGAAGCCGACGAGCGTGTCGAGCTTGTCGGCGAGCGCCACGGCGATCGACACCGGATCGGTCGGGATGCGATCGCTCGGCCCCTGCGGCTTGTAATGCTCCTCGCAGGCGGCGGCGACGGAGGCGTCCTCTCCTTGCGCGCTCGCGTAATAGCGCCCCATCAGCCCCTGCAATTCCGGAAATTCGCCGACCATCTCCGAAACAAGATCGGCCTTGCACAGCGTCGCTGCGCGTTCGGCCTTGTCCGCGTCCGCGCCGACAATTGGGGCTAGTTCGCGCGCAAGCGCCGCGATGCGTTTCACGCGCTCGCCTTGCGTCCCGAGCTTTTCGTGAAACACGATCTGGTCCAGTTTCGGCAGGCGCTCTTCAAGCTTCGTCTTGAGATCGGTCTCGTAAAAGAATTTCGCATCCGATAGGCGCGCGGCGATGACGCGCTCATTGCCGGCGACGACCGTCGCGCCGCCGTCGCTCGCCTCGATGTTGGCGACGAGAATGAAGCGATTGGTGAGCGCGTCGTCCTTGCGCAATACGAAACACTTCTGGTTCACGCGGATTGTCGCGCGGATGACTTCCGGCGGGATCGAAAGAAAACTCTCATCGAATTTGCCCATCAGCGTGACCGGCCATTCGACGAGCCCTGCGACTTCTTCGAGCAGTCCCGCGTCTTCGACCAGCTCCAGACCCTGTGCGAAGGCGAGGTCTTTCGCATCGTGGAGAATGATGTCGCGCCGCCGCGCCGGATCGATCACCACCTTGGCGCGCTCGAGCGACGGCGCGTAATCATCAAAACGCTTCACATGGATCGCATGCGGCGCCATGAAGCGATGGCCATGCGTCACATCGCCGGCTTTGATCCCGTCGACTTCAAAACGCACGACGTCGGGCGCCTCCGTCTCAGGCCCGAAGGTTGCGACGATTGAATGGAGCGGGCGCACCCAGCGCAGCGAATCCGTGCGCTCCGACGCCGCGCCCCAGCGCATCGATTTCGGCCAGGGGAAATTCTTCACGATCGCCGGCAGAATTTCGGCGAGCACGTCGATGGTTTCGGCGCCCGCGCGTTCGATCACCGCGAGATAAAACTCGGCGCCCTTCTTGTCCTTCTCGATCTTCGCCTGATCGAGCGAGGCGAGGCCGGCGCTTTTCAGAAAGCCGGCGATCGCCGCTTCCGGCGCGCCGACGCGCGGCCCCTTGCGCTCCTCGCGCACATCCGGCTGGCGGCCGGGAAGCCCGACGACCTGCAGCGCCAGCCGACGTGGCGTGGCGTAGGCGGCCGCGCCCTCATAGGTCAGGCCGCGCTCGACGAGCGCGTTCGTGACGAGCCGCTTGAGATCGTCCGCCGCCTGCCGCTGCATGCGCGCCGGAATTTCTTCGGAGAATAATTCGAGAAGGAGATCGGGCATCGCGCTCGGCTATTCCCCTCCCCCCGCTTGCGGCGGGGAGGGGCTAGGGG
>CAZCJY010000220.1:0-4554 GCA_964498975.1 uncultured Methylocystis sp. | reverse complement strand
CGACGCGCTCGCCCTGCGCGCCCGGCCATGCGCCGGCGCCGAAACGCTCCAGCACGGAGCGCTTCGCCTCCTTGACCTGGATAAACAGCGGCTCGTCGTCAGCGGTCATGAAGAGCGCGATCACGCAAAAAGTTCCGACGCTGCCGACGCCGACCGCCTTGAAGGCGATGTCGCACAAATGGTAGCGGCGCAACAGCGAGGCGACGGGCGCGGACAGCGTGGCGAGCGCCGCGGCCAGCAGCGCGTCGAGATTGAAGCCGGCGGCGAGCTCGTGGTCGATGTGGAAAAGTCGCGGCGGCTTGTCCTCGATGCGCCAGGCGCCTGTCGCGTCTTGCGCGATCTTGGGGAAATTGTCCGCATAATCGGCTTCGTCTCGGTCTTTCGATATGGCGGCGTGCATCGCGCTGTGAAGAACCCGATCGCGAAGCTCCGTGACGACGTCGCGTAGCGGCACGCGCATGTTCCATGCTTTGATCGGCGAGAGGCAGGCGATCTCCATTACCGCCTGACGATAGGCTTTTATTGCTGTTCGCGTTATGCGCCGGGCATCGGCATTGGTCTTGTCCTCCACGAGCGCCGCGACGGCGACGCTCGTCGCGAAACGGCGCAAATCGAATGTCACATCGACATCCGGCAGCGTCTCGTCGAAGTCGTTGACATCGAACAGCGCATTGCCTTCCGGCGAGATGAAAGCGCCGAAATTCATCAGATGGCAATCGCCGCAGACCTGAGCGCGGATGCCCGGCGCGCGCTGCGTCGCGAGATCGGCGGCCATGACGTCGGCCGCGCCGCGCAGGAAGGCGTGAGGCGTCTTCGCCATGGATTCGCGGCGCAGCGGCAGAAGCGACTGAACGCGGTCGCGCTCCGTGGCGGCGATAATCGCCAATGCGTCCCGGTCGGGCGCCGGCGTGAAATCCGCCAAGGCTTCGCGCGCGACGCGCCGCCGCAACGCCTTTCCCGCAGCGTAGCGGCCTCGATAATCCAGCCCGCGCAAATCAACAGCGTCGATCGTGGCGTCATTTGTCATCGACAGCGCTCCCCGCAATGAGCGCCCCGATCATGGCTCAAAAAGGCGTCGGCGTCACGCCGACCCGCGCGGCGCCTTTTCGGAGGATGTTATCGCGTGACAATGAATTAGGCGGCTTAACCAAGAAGATCGATCAGCGGCGCGATGAGCGGCGCGTCGGCGGGCGGCATGGGATAGTTGCGCAAATCGCGGGCGCGCGCCCATTTCACCGCTTGTCCCTCGGTGGGCGTCACGATCCCTTCCCATTTACGGCACACGTAAAGCGGCATCAGCAGATGAAATTCGTCATAGGCGTGGCTGGCGAAGGTCAAGGGCGCGAGGCAAGGCCCACAGACGCGCACGCCGAGCTCTTCTTCGAGTTCGCGGACCAAAGCGTCCTCGGGCCGTTCGCCGGGATGGAGCTTGCCGCCGGGAAACTCCCAAAGACCGGCAAGCTGCTTGCCCTCGGGGCGCTGCGCGATCAGCACGCGATTATCGGCGTCGACCAGTGCGGCGGCCACGACGAGCAGTAGGTTCACAGCGCCGCTCAATTGCCGGAGAGAACGACCTTAACCGGGCCGTTCTCCTTGCCGCTCACGGTAACTTCCTCATACATCGCGCCGCCTTCCGGAGCGAGCGCGTCCTTAGGCTTCCAGACAAGCTGCGTGGTAAGATAATAGCGTCCCGGCGCGACATTCTCGAAAGTGAATCGGCCATCCGATTCCGTTTTCGTCGTGCGCGTCAGCGCGGCATATTGCGTATCCGGTTCGACTTTCGGAATCGAGGCTGCCGGCACGAATTTCACCGATCCATAAAAATGCGAAATGCGCGCTTGCGCATAGGTGGTGGCGGGAATGAGCCGCACGGTTTCGCCGGCGGCGTAGCGCACATTCGTTTGCCCGGATTTGTCACGCAGGAAAGCCTGTCCGCTGATCACGCCCTTGCCTGGCGCCCTGATGTAACTTGCCTGGGCGGGGTCGAAGGAGACGCTCGGCGTAGGGCCGCGCCCGGCGTTGCAGGCGGACAGGAAGGCGACAGGCGCGACGATGAGAAGCGGGGTGTAACGCATGCCGAACGCTCCAAAAGCAAGGCTTTTCGGGGTTAGAACCCGCCGCGCGCAGCCCTCATGCGCGCATATTCATCGTGGACGACGCGCTTTCAACGGCGCGTAGGCAGTCTAACACGTCATACATGGTTTTGACGACCGCGACGCAGAGCGACATTTCCGTCGCCGTGGCCGGAACCATGTCGGGAATCATGATCGTCATCGCGCCGGAAGTCGCGGCGGAGCGGACGCCCGCGGGCGAATCTTCAAGCGCGAGGCAATATTGGGACGCAACATCAAGTTCCTTGGAAGCTTTACGAAAGGTTTCAGGCGCCGGCTTAGGTTCCGTCACCATGTCCGCCGTCACGCATACGGAGAAATAGTCGAGGAGGCCGACGCTCTCGAGTTGGCGTTCGGCGACCTCGCGGCTCGTCGAGGTCGCGACGGCCATCGGCGTGGACATAGACGCAAGATGTGCAAGGAGCTCACGAACCCCGGGCTTCACAGGAACGCCCGCGCGGGTGAGGTCGGCGAAGCGCGCGCCGAACCGCGCGTCGAAGCGATCCCGGACGAAGGCGGCGCCAAATCTCTCGTTCAGGATTTCGTAGCAGTATGACCAGGGCCGCCCGAGCGTTTGCTGGAAGAAGGCTTCAGGCGCGTCGAGCCCCATGCCAAGACATGCCTCGCGAATGGCGCGCAGATAGAATCCTTCCGTATCGAGAAGCGTTCCATCCATGTCGAAGATCGCCGCCCGGACGGCGTTGGGCAGGTTCATTTACGGCGTCAGCTCCGATAGTCGCCGTTGATCGCGACATATTCCTTTGTGAGATCGCAGGTCCACACCGTCGCCACGCCCTTGCCGATCCCAAGGTCGACGCGCAACGCGATCTCGTCGTGCTTCATGATCTGCGAGACCTGCGCTTCGTCGTAAGAGGGATCGCGCATGCCCTTATGCGCGACGCGAATGTCGCCGAACCAGATCGAGAGACGATCGCGATCGGCCTTCTCGCCGGCCTTGCCGACCGCCATGACGACGCGGCCCCAATTGGCGTCCTCGCCGGCGATGGCGGTCTTCACCAGCGGCGAATTGGCGATCGAGAGCGCGATGCGTTTCGCCGCCCGCGCCGTCTCCGCGCCTTCGACGCGCACTTCGACGAATTTGCGCGCGCCTTCGCCGTCCTTCACCACCTGCTGCGCGAGATCGAGCAGCACGGCGTCGAGCGCGGCTTTGAAGGATTTGAGGCGTCTGTCGTTGGCTTCGCGGATTCTCGGCGCGCCGCGCTGTTTCGCCGCGCCGGTCGCAAAAAGCAACAGCGTGTCGGAGGTCGACGTGTCGCTGTCGACGGTGATCGCATTGAACGATCCCTGCACGGATTTCGACAGCACCTTCTGCAGCGCCTCGGCGCCGATCGCCGCGTCGGTGACGACGAAAGCGAGCATCGTCGCCATATCCGGCGCGATCATGCCGGCGCCCTTGGCGAAGCCGCTGATCGTCACCTCGACGCCGTCGATCTCGGCGCTTCGCGTCGCGAGCTTGGGGAAGGTGTCGGTCGTCATAATGGCGCGCGCCGCGTCGAGCCAGGCGTCACCGCGCGCCGACTCGGCGAGTTTCTCCAGCACGCCGTCGAATTTTTTCGCGTCGAGCGGTTCGCCGATGACGCCCGTGGAAGCGAGGAAAATCCGGCGCGCGTCGGCGCCCGTCGCGTCGGCGGCGAGCTTCGCGGAAACCTTCACGGCCTCGACGCCGTTCTTGCCGGTGAAGGCGTTGGCGTTGCCGGAATTGACGAGCAGGGCGCTGGCCTTTCCGCCTTTCAGTCGCGCGCGGCACCAGTCAACCGCCGCCGAAGGGCATTTGGATTTGGTGAAGACGCCCGCGACCGTCGTACCTTCGTCGAACACCGCCAGCATGACGTCGGTGCGTTCGGCGTAGCGCACGCCCGCTGCGCCGGCGGCGAAGCGCACGCCCTCGAGCGACGGGATTTCCGGCGTGGATTTTGGCGCGAGCGGCGAAAGGGGGGCGTCGTGAGCCATTGATCTGACCTTCGTGACGGAGTGGACCTGGGCGGGTTTGACGGCGCGCAAGGGCCACGTCAAGGCTGCGATTGCACGGAGGGTTGATTTGCGCGCAACCTTTCAGCAAAGCGGGCCGTTTTCTTAAGCCTGTCATCGCGCTGTGATTTTTCGGATGCTTTGCTCACATTTTTTTAGGGGAGGGGATTATGGCCAAGACATTCGAGATCGGCCTCACCATGGCCGGCGCCATTTCCGCCGGCGCCTATACCGCCAGCGTGATGGATTTTTTCATCGAGGCGCTCGACGCCTATTACGCGGCGAAGAAACAGCCCGGCTGGGACGGCCCGACGCATGACGTGCGCATTCCGATCATGGCCGGCGCCTCGGCCGGCGGCATGACCTCGGCGATCTGCGCGCTCCATGCATTCCGCGATTCCTTCGATCACGTCTGGCCGAAAGACCCGGCGAGGAAATCGCCGCAGCGGCGCCG
>CAZCJY010000219.1:0-4561 GCA_964498975.1 uncultured Methylocystis sp. | reverse complement strand
CTGCCGAACCGGCATCAGTTTCAGGAAACGCTGGAGGAGGAGCTCGTCCAGCTCAAGGAGCGCGGCTTCCAGGTCGCGCTGATCAATATCGACCTTGACCGCTTCAAGGAAGTCAACGATACGCTCGGCCATGCGATCGGCGACCAGCTGCTCGCCGCCGTCGGAGAACGGCTCGCCGCCTGCGTGCCGCATCCGCATATGGTGGCGAGGTTGGGCGGCGACGAATTCTGCGTTTTGCTGCGCGCCGGGAAAAAGCTGCCCGACATCGATAGGCTCGCCAGGGAGATTCTGGCGGAGATGCATCGCACTTTCATTATCGAAAACCACGTCATCAATATCGGCGCCAGCATCGGCATCGCCGCCGCGCCGCAGGATTCCGACATTCCCGGCGAGCTACTCAAATGCAGCGATCTCGCGCTCTATCGCTCGAAGGGGCATGCGCGCGGCAAGGCGATCTGGTATTCGCCGCAGATGCAGGACGCGCTCACGCGCAAACGCGAGATCGATCTCGAACTGCGGCAGGCTTTCGCGTCCGACGAGTTGCTCGTCTATTATCAGCCCGTCGTCGACTCGCGCACCGCAACCGTTGTTTGCCTGGAAGCGCTGCTGCGTTGGCGCCACCCGGTTCGCGGCATGATTTCTCCGGTGGAATTCATCCCGATCGCGGAAGAGACCGGCATGATCGTCGAGCTCGGCGCCTGGGTGCTGCGGCGCGCCTGCCAAGACGCGAAAACCTGGCCCGCAAATATTCGCGTCGCGGTCAATCTCGCGCCGCGTCAATTCCAGCAGAAGGACTTGGCCGAGACGGTCGCCGCCACGCTTCGCGAGTCGGGCCTTGAATCCAACCGGCTCGAACTCGAGATCACCGAGACGACCTTGATGGAGGCCGACGTCGAACGCAAATTGCGCGAAATCGAAGCGCTCGGCGTCCGGCTCTCGCTTGACGATTTCGGCACCGGATACAGCAGCCTCGGCTATCTCGACCGCTTCCCGGTCAACAAGGTGAAAATCGACCGCTCATTCGCGCGCCAGGCGCTCGAGTCGCAGAAGACGCAGGCGATCGTCTCCGCCATCTCAGTCCTCGCGCGCGATCTCTCCATCGATCTCGTCGCCGAAGGCGTCGAAACACACGCTCAGCTCGCTTTCATGGCGAGCAAGAATATTTTCCTCATCCAGGGCTATCTTTACAGCAAGCCGCGGCCCCTCGATGAGCTGCGGCCGTTTCTCGCCTACTGGCGCGACGCGCCGCGCCTCGAGAGCGCCGCGTGACGTTATAGCGGCTGGCCCGTTAACCGGCCTCAGCCGCGCTCCAAGCGCCCAAGTCGCGCCTGTCGATCGGCGGTTGCGCCATTCGCTGCGCGCGGAAGATGGCGTGCGACGCGTTGTAGCGCCGGCCGAACTGCGCCAGATAATCGTCGATTGCGGCGAAACCGGCCTGCGGCTCGACAACCTCTCTGACGATCAGCATGTCGCGCGCTTCCTCCGCGGACAAGACAATATCGCTTTCGATCAACCGCTCCGCCTTGACGAAGCCAACCTTGCGGCCGATGGCTGCGTAGAGTCCCAATAGACCGAATGGGTCGCCCGCAAAGGAGAAACCCGCGCCCTGCTCCGCAATGATTGTGGAACAATGCATCGCGAAATCGAAATCCGCTCCGCTCACCAGCGAGCGAACCCAGGCGAGCGTGATCACCGGCGTTTCGACGATCAATTCCGCCGTGGCGTCGATGATTTCGCTAAAGCCTTCCGCAGGGCGCCGCGCATCGCCTGCCCCAGCATCGCCTGCCCCATGGGCGAAATCGAAAACGAGATACCGAAGCCCGTCTAGCTCCCGCCGGTCGACGGCGGCCAGAATATCCGCAATAGCCTTGACGCTCGCGTGGTCGAACCCAGCGCGCGTCTTTCGGATAACCAGGGCTTGATGCCCCTTCAGCCTCTCAGCCGAGAGCGATCCGTCACAGTCGGCGAAGCATTCGGCTCGTTCACACATAAGTTTATATGGATAGGTTAATATACCGCCCATAACTGGCCTCCACGAGGGACGTTTACGGTAACCATAAAGTAAATCAAAAATTAACCATGCCAACCCCAATGCGACGAATTGTCTTCGACTTCCGTCGAAATTCGTCAGTTTATCAGGGAATTGCGCGGTGAGCGGCCATTCGGAGGCGCAAGCCGGGGCGAGGTCCCGGCGAGACTTCGAGCGCGCCGCGCCATGTCGCGCGTGTGGCCCTTGGTCGCGGGACAAAGCCGCCGTTCTTGATATATATTAATTAGAATGTTGCTGTAGACGTGCCGGCAGGGCGCGCTCGGCGGTTCGTCTTTTGCGCGAAATTACGCGCAAGGCGCGCAAAAATGGCAATTTGCACGCCGAATAGATCGCTCGGCAAGGGCGACGGGTCCACTAGGGAGAAACAAGAGATGATCATGCGATTTCTCGTCGCCATAGCGATGGCGACGGTTGGCTGGGTTGCGAATGCGCATGCGCATGGCGACGTCGGCGTTAATCAAGGCCAGTGCCTGATGAAAATCGGCCCTGATACGATGACATTCACCGGCTATCAGCCGCAAAAGTCGCGCGAGCAGTTCTGCGACGACATTCCGGACGCAGGCTCGACGATCATCACGCTCGACGCGCAGCAGGACGAACTGCGCGATATGAATCTCGAAATGCGCGTGCTGCGCGACGTGGGCCAGAAGGACGACACTGAGAATCTCGAAGCCAACACCGAATATTACTCGCCGCCCAAGAAGTACAAGAGCGGCACGCTCACCTTCGAGCATGTTTTCCCGCTGGAAGGAAAATTCATTGGCCTCGTGAAGGCGAGGAGCGACGACGGCACGAAGGAATATGTCGCGCGCTTTCCCTTCGCGGTTGGCTTGACGCAGAGCAAGGAAATCACCATCGCGGTGTTCTTCGGCGTTCTAGCGGCTGTCGGCTTCGGTCTTTGGTACAAGCATGTCTTGCACGACAGAAAGATGAAGAAGGCGTAACTTCGCCTCAGCCTTCAACTAAAGGTCCTCGATGCGACCGTCGCGTAGCGTTACGCGGCGGTCCATTTGTTCCGCAAGCTCCATATTATGCGTCGCAATCAGCGCGGCGAGGCCGGTGTTGCGCGCCAGCGTCATCAATGTGCCGAAAACATGCTCGGCGGTGCGCGGGTCGAGATTGCCCGTCGGCTCGTCAGCCAGCAGTAGATGCGGCGCGTTGGCGACGGCACGGGCGATGGCGACGCGTTGCTGTTCGCCGCCCGAAAGCTCCGACGGCCGGTGCGAAGCGCGCGCGCCGAGCCGCAGATAGTCGAGCAACTGCTGAGCCCGCTGCTGCGCTTCACGCCGGCTGAGCCCATTGATCATCTGCGGCAGCGCGACATTTTCGAGCGCCGAAAACTCCGGCAGCAGATGATGGAACTGATAGATGAAGCCGATGGTGGCGCGACGTAGCCGCGTACGCTCATTATCCGACATGCGCGAGGTCGGCGCGTTCTGGATCAACACCTCGCCGGCGTCCTGGCGCTCCAAAAGCCCCGCAATATGGAGGAGCGTCGATTTGCCGGCGCCCGAAGGCGCCAGGAGCGCGACCGTCTCGCCTGGATAGATCGACAGATTGATGTCGACGAGAATATCGAGACGCGCCTCGCCTTCTCGATAGTGACGAGCGATATTGCGCATTTCGAGAACGGCTTCGCTCATTGCGCTCACTCGTGCCGCAGCGCTTCGATCGGATCGAGCGAGGCCGCCTTCCAGGCAGGATAGATCGAAGCGAGAATGGCGATCGCGAGCGTCATGACGACGATCGCCGTCACTTCGCGCGAATCCACGATCGCCGGCAGGCGGGAGAGAAAATAGAACTCCGCTGGGAACAGATTAGCGTCGAAAAGCTTGTTCAATGCGACGCGGATAGCATCGAGATTTTTTGCAAGCGCCAGCCCCAGAGCGAATCCGGCGAGCGTCCCCACGACGCCGATCGACGCGCCGATGATGAGAAACACCCGCAGCACCGCCCCGCGCGTCGCGCCCATGGTGCGCAGAATGGCGATGTCCTGAGTCTTGTCCTTCACGAGCATCGTCAGGCCCGAAATGATGTTGAAGGCCGCGACGATGACGATCAGCGTCAGAATGATGAAGAGGATGTTCTTCTCGACCTGCAGCGTATCGAAGAACGTCTTGTTGCGCTGACGCCAATCGGTGACGATGATCGGCCGTTCGATCGCCTTTTCGACCTTGAGCCTGAAGTCGTCCATCTTCTCGGGATCGTCGACGAAGACCTCGACGACCGTCGCCTCATTCTCCCTGTTGAAGAACAACTGCGCCTCGGCGAGCGGCATATAGACGAAGACGTTGTCGAATTCCGACATGCCGATGGAGAAGATCGCGGCGACATTATAGGCCTTGATGCGCGGCGCGACGCCGAAGGGCGTCTGGGCGCCCTTGGCGACGAGCAGGCTCACCTTGTCGCCGACGCTGACGCCGAGCGTTTCGGCGAGCCGCTGTCCGATGGCGACACCGCCCGCGGCGTCGAAACCTTTAAGCGTGCCGCTCTTCACATTGCCCGCGACGC
>CAZCJY010000218.1:0-4571 GCA_964498975.1 uncultured Methylocystis sp. | reverse complement strand
ACCGGATGCGCGTCGGTCGGATTGGCGCCCATGACGAGAATGACGTCGGCGTCGTCCACCGAGTCGAAGTCCTGTGTGCCGGCGGAGGTGCCGAAGGCCTGCGCCAGACCGTAACCCGTCGGCGAATGGCAGACGCGCGCGCAGGTGTCGGTGTTGTTGTTCTTGAATCCCTGACGCGCCAGCTTCTGAACGAGGTAGCTTTCCTCATTGGTGCAGCGCGACGAGGTGATCACGCCGACAGAGTTCTTGCCGTATTTCTCCTGCGTCGCCTTCAACCGGTCGGCGGCGAAAGCGATCGCCTCGTCCCAGGAGACTTCGCGCCACGGCTCGGTGATCTTCTCGCGGATCATCGGATTGACAATGCGGTCGCCATGTTGGGCGTAGCCATAAGCGAAGCGGCCCTTGATGCAGCTATGGCCGTGGTTGGCCTTGCCGTCCTTCCAGGGAACCATGCGCACGACTTCCTCGCCGCGCATCTCGGCCTTGAACGTGCAGCCCACGCCGCAATAGGCGCAGGTCGTGACTTCGGAATGCTCCGGCTGGCCGATGGCGATGACAGATTTTTCAATGAGCGTCGCCGTCGGGCAGGCCTGCACGCAGGCGCCGCAGGAGACGCATTCCGACTCCATGAAGGCTTCGTCCATGCCAGCCGACACGCGGCTATCGAAGCCGCGGCCGGAAATCGTCAGCGCGAAGGTGCCCTGCACTTCCTCGCAGGCGCGCACGCAGCGGTTACAGACGATGCATTTCGACGGATCGTAGGAGAAATAGGGATTGGACTCGTCTTTCGGCTTCCAATCGAAATTCGCTTCGCCATGATTGCGCGCGAAGACGTGGTTGGCGCCGTCATAGCCATAACGCACGTCGCGCAGGCCGACCGCGCCCGCCATGTCCTGCAATTCGCAGTCGCCATTGGCCGCGCAGGTCAGACAATCGAGCGGATGGTCGGAGATGTAGAGCTCCATCACGCCGCGGCGGATGGCGGCGAGACGCGGCGACTGCGTCTTGACGGAGATGCCCGCCGCCACCGGCGTCGTGCAGGAGGCCGGCGTGCCGTTGCGGCCCTCGACCTCGATGACGCACAAGCGGCAGGAGCCGAAGGCCTTGATGCTGTCGGTGGCGCAGAGCTTTGGGATTTCCGTTCCCGCCTCCATCGCCGCGCGCATGATCGACGTGCCCTCGGGCACAGTGACGCTCTTTCCGTCGATGGTCAGCGTGACCAGCTTTTCGGACGTGGATTCGGGCGTGCCGTAATCGGTCTCTTTGATAAGCGTCATGGCGGCTACCTCACTCAGCGGCTTCAAGGGCCGGCTTGCGGAAGTCCTCGGGGAAGTGACGAAGCGCGCTCTCCACCGGATAGGGCGCGAAGCCGCCCAATGCACAGAGCGAGCCAAACTTCATCGTATGGCAGAGATCCTTAAGGAGCTCGATATTGGCGTCGACGTCCTGGCCGCTGCGAATCTTGTCGATCGTCTCGACGCCGCGCGTCGAACCGATCCGGCATGGCGTGCATTTGCCGCAGCTTTCGATGGCGCAGAACTCCATGCCGAAGCGCGCCATCCAGGACATGTCCACCGTATCGTCGAAAACGACAAGGCCGCCGTGGCCGATCAGGCTGTCGATTTTGGAGAAGGCCTCATAGTCGAAGGGCGTGTCGAAGAGCGGCGGCGGCACATAGGCGCCAAGCGGCCCGCCAACCTGAACCGCGCGCACGGGACGGCCGGAATGCGTGCCGCCGCCGATGTCATTGACGATCTCGCCCAGCGGCAGACCGAAGGGAACCTCGCACAGGCCGCCATATTTGACGTTGCCGGCGATCTGCAGCGGCATGGTGCCGCGCGAGCGCCCCATGCCCAGTTCGGCATAATGCTGTGACCCTTTTTCGAGGATCATCGGCGCCGTCGCCATGGAGAGCACATTATTGACGACCGTCGGCTTGCCGAAAAGGCCGACATGCGCCGGCAGCGGCGGCTTGGCGCGCACGAGGCCGCGCTTGCCTTCCAGGCTTTCGAGGAGCGACGTCTCCTCGCCGCAGACATAGGCGCCGGCGCCGATGCGCAGCTCGATGTCGAAGGCGAAACCCGAGCCGCGCACATTGTCGCCAAGCCAGCCGGCCTTGCGCGCGACTTCGATCGCCCTGTCGAAGACGACGGCGGCCTGCGGATATTCCGAGCGCAGATAGACGTAGCCCTTGGAGCCGTTGATCGCATAGCCGCAGATGATGCCGTTGATCGCATAGCCGCAGATGATCATGCCTTCGATCAGCGACAGTGGATCGCCTTCCATGATCATGCGGTCGGCGAAGGTGCCGCTGTCGCCTTCGTCGGCGTTGACGACGACATAGCGGCGGTCGGCGGGCGCGTCGGCGACCGTCTTCCATTTGATGCCGGTCGGGAAGCCCGCGCCGCCGCGGCCGCGCAGGCCCGATTTGGTGATTTCCTCGATCGTCGCCGCCGGGCCGATCTGAAAGGCGCGCGCGAGGCCGGCGCCGCCGCCATGCGCCTCATAGTCGGCCATGGACAGTGGATCGATGACGCCGCAACGCGCGAAGGTGATGCGGTTCTGGCGCTTCATCCAGGGATGGTCGTCGACCTTGCCGACGCTAAGCGCGTGCGATCCGCCGGTCAGGAAGCCAGCGTCGAACAACGACGCCACGTCCTTGACCCTGGCCGGCCCATAACCGACACGGCCCGCGGGAGTCTCCACCTCGATCAGGGGCTCGAGCCAGAGCATTCCACGCGAGCCGTTTCTCACGATCTCGATATTTTCGCCGCGGGCTGCGGCCTCTTTGGCGACGGCGGCGGCGAGTCGATCAGCGCCCATCGCGACGGCGGCCATATCCAGCGGGATGTAAATCTTCGCCATCAGCTCTGGGCCTCCGCGGCGATATCGTCGAGCTTTTCCGCATCGACGCGGCCGATCGGCTCGCCATCAAAAAGCGCCGACGGGCTATGCGCGCAAAGCCCCAGGCAATAAACAGCCTCGACGGTCAAGGCGCCATCGGGGGTGGTGTCGCCCCATTCGAGTTTCAGCTTGTCGAGAAAAGCCCGCGCCTGTCTTTCCGCGCCCATCGACTGGCAGGATTCGGCGCGGCACAGCTTCAGCGTATGGCGTCCATGCGGCGCGCGATGGAAGTCATGATAGAAGGTCACGACGCCATGCATCTCCGCGCGCGAGATATTCAGCGCCTCGGCCATCTCCCTCACGGCGGCGTCGGGCACATAGCCGAATTCCTTCTGAAGCGCGTGCAGAATGGGCATCGCAGGCCCCTCAAGATCCATATGCGCAGCGATGATTTCCCGCGCGCGCTCGTCGCTATACGGAGCAACGCCAGCCATTTCTTCCCTTTCAATCCAGGGCGTTGCGCTCTTGCGGTCGCCCTTCCTTGGATTTATTCCGAGAACACTGCCTGAAATCCATCAAGCCATCAATAGCGACCATTCGTTACGCGATAGGGCAAACCTATCAACGCTCCAGCACGCCGCTTTCGGCCAGTTTCTTGGCCTCGGAGACGAGCGCCGCGACAAGCGGGATCACGGGTTCGCGCTGCGGCGCGACAAGGCCGATCTCGTGAACGGCCTCCGGCTCGACGATGGGGATCGAGCGCAACGGCGGCGCGACGCCCAGCGTCTTGGCGAGCTTTTCAGGGAGCACCGTCGCCCAGCGGCCGGATTTCACATGATCAAAGAGCAGGATCACGCTGTTTGATTCGAGAATCGGCGCAGGCTCGGCGCCGGAGCCGCCAATCAACTTTTCGATGATCCGCCGGTTCTGCATGTCCGGCGTCAACAGGCATAAATCGATGCGCCCGACCTCCGCCCAGGTGACGCGATCGCGATTGCCCAGCGGATTGTCAGCGAAGGTCAGCAGGCGGTAGCGCTCGGAACACAGGGGCACGGTGCGCACCCGGCCGAGCGGCTCATTGTCGAGATAGGTGATGCCGGCGTCGATCTCGAGATTGTCGAGCATCGACAATACTTCGGTCGACGAGGCCGACAGCACGGAGAAGCGCACGCCCGGATGTTTTTCGCGATAGGGCGTGGTCAAGGCCGAGACGATGCCGAGGGCGGTGGGAATGACGGCGATCTTGAGCTGGCCGGAAAGCCCCTCTTTCAGCGTGCGCACTTCCTGGCGCATGGCGCGGGCGTCGCCAACGATGCGCTTGGCCCATTCCAGCACACGCTCGCCTTCCGCAGTGAGGCCGTGATAGCGCGACGAGCGATTGACGAGCAGAACGCCGAGCGAATCCTCCAGCTGTTTGACGCCGGCCGACAGCGTGGGCTGCGTCACCCCGCATATTTCGGCCGCCCGCGAAAAGCTCTTCTCTTTGGCGACGGCGATGAGGAATTCCAGCTTCTCGATCACGACCGGCTTCCCAACCCGCGCTGTTTTTTCTTTAGCACAAAGCCCCTTGCTGCGCCCGGATTTTCGATATTGGCGGACATCGGCGCAAATCCTGTATGCGCCGGCGTCGCGACGGCCTCTTGGTTAAGCGCGTCTCCCGGGGAGGCGCGGCGCGGCGCCGTCGAATCGCCCCATTTTCTGCATATTTGGAAGCTCTCCGCTACAGG
>CAZCJY010000217.1:0-4575 GCA_964498975.1 uncultured Methylocystis sp. | reverse complement strand
GCGTCGCCGAAAAGCATCATCGTGTTGGGGCGGAAGAACAGCTCGTTCTCGACGCCGGCGTAGCCCGAGCCCATGCCGCGCTTCAAGAAGAGAACCGTCTTCGCCTTTTCGACATCGAGGATCGGCATGCCGTAGATGGCCGAGGTCTTGTCGGTCTTGGCGGCGGGATTGGTCACGTCGTTCGCGCCGATGACGAAGGCGACGTCGGCCTGACCGAACTCCGAGTTGATGTCCTCGAGTTCGAACACCTCGTCGTAGGGCACGCTCGCTTCGGCGAGCAGCACATTCATATGGCCCGGCATGCGGCCCGCTACGGGATGAATGGCGTATTTGATCTCGACGCCTTCCTCTTTCAGCATATCCGCCATCTCGCGCAGCGCATGCTGGGCCTGCGCCACCGCCATGCCATAGCCCGGCACGACGATCACCTTGCCGGCGTTCTGCATGATGTAAGCGGCGTCCTCGGCGGAGCCCTGCTTGACGTTGCGCGTTTCCTTGCCGCCGGCGGGCCCCGCCACCTCGCCGCCGAAGCCGCCGAGAATGACCGAAATGAAGCTGCGGTTCATCCCCTTGCACATGATGTAGGAGAGGATCGCGCCCGATGAGCCGACGAGCGCGCCGGTGATGATCAGCGCCAGATTGCCGAGCGTGAAGCCGATGCCCGCCGCCGCCCAGCCCGAATAGGAGTTGAGCATGGAAACGACGACCGGCATGTCGGCGCCGCCGATCGGAATGATGAGCGTGACGCCCAGCGCGAAGGAGACGAGGATCAGCAGGAACAGCCAAAAGCCGCTCTCACTCGCCACGAACAGCACGATCAGCGCGAGAAGCGCGACGCCGAGCGCGATGTTGATCGTATGGCGCTCGGGCAGCAGGATCGGCTTGCCGGTCATGCGTTCGGAGAGCTTCAGAAAGGCGATGATCGAACCTGTGAAGGTGATCGCACCGATCGCGGCGCCGAGAGACATTTCGAACAGGCTGCCGCCTTCGATCTGGCCGGGCGCGCCGATGCCGAAGGCCTGCGGCGCGAAGAAGGCGCTTGCGGCGACGAGCACGGCGGCGAGGCCGACGAGCGAATGGAAGAAGGCGACGAGCTCCGGCATCTTCGTCATCGGGATGCGCTGCGCGACGACGGCGCCGAGCGCGCCGCCGGCGCCCGCGCCGATCAGGATCAGGACGAAGCCGAAGAAGGGCGGCAGATGCAGAAGAAAAGTCGTCGCCACGGCCAGCGCCATGCCGATCATGCCGTAGCGGTTGCCTTGCCGCGAGGTCGCTGGCGACGAGAGGCCTCGAAGCGCGAGAATGAACAGGACGCCGGCGGCGAGATAGAGAAGGGCTGCGAGATTGGCGCTCATGGCGTCAGCCCTTCTTCTTATACATGGAGAGCATGCGTTCGGTGACGAGGAAGCCGCCGAATATGTTCACGCAGGCGAGCGTCAGCGCGATGAAGCCGAACCAGCGCGCCCATCCGGAGCCGCTGTCGGTCGAGCTTGTCGCCTCGACGCCGACGGAGAGCAGGGCGCCGACGACGATGACCGAGGAAATCGCGTTCGTCACCGACATCAGCGGCGTATGCAAGGCGGGCGTCACCGACCAGACGACGTAATAGCCGACGAATACCGCCAGCGCGAAAATCGCGAGACGGAAGACGACCGGGTCGATCGCGCCGCCGCCAAGCCCGTGCGAGGAGAGCGCCGCCGCGGTCTGCGCGAGCTGGTCGGAATATTGCTGCGCCTGATCGGCCATGTGACGCGCGGCTTCCGCCGCGGCCCGCGCCTTCTCGAGCAATTGCTGCGTTGAATCGGTCATCGCTTAGCGCCCTTCCCGGTTGATGCGTCCTGTCAGCGCAGGGTGCGTTATCGAAAACGCGAATCCGTGACGGCGCCGTCGCGCGTCAGCGCGGTCGCCTTCACCAATTCGTCGTCCCAATCGATCGCAAGCTGCTTCGTCTCCTTGGAGATCAGCGTCTCGACGAAAGCCAGCAGATTCTTGGCGTAAAGACTCGACGCCGTCGGCGCCATGCGGCCGGCGAGATTGAGCGCGCCGACGATCTTGACGCCGTCGACGACGACCGTTTCGCCGGGCTTCGTCAATTCGCAATTGCCGCCGCGCTCGGCCGCGAGATCGACGATGACCGAGCCCGGCCGCATCGAACGCACCATCTGCGCCGAGATAAGCTTTGGCGCCGGTCGGCCGGGGATGAGCGCCGTCGTGATGACGACGTCCTGCTTGGCGATATGCGAGGCGACGAGTTCGGCCTGCGCCTTTTGATATTCGGGCGACATTTCCTTGGCGTAGCCGCCCGCCGTCTGCGCCTGCTGGAACTCTTCATTCTCGACCGCGAGGAATTTGGCGCCGAGCGATTCCACCTGTTCCTTCGTCGCGGGCCGCACATCGGTCGCGGTGACGATCGCGCCCATGCGGCGCGCCGTGGCGATCGCCTGCAGGCCGGCGACGCCGACGCCCATGATGAAGACCTTCGCCGCCGGCACGGTGCCGGCCGCCGTCATCATCATCGGGAAGGAGCGGCCATATTCGGCCATCGCGTCGATCACGGCGCGATAGCCGGCGAGATTGGCCTGCGAGGAAAGCACATCCATCGACTGCGCGCGGGTGATGCGCGGCATCAGCTCCATGGCGAAGGCGACCGTCCCGCTCTTGGCGAGTTCGGCGAGCGCCTTGCCGGCGCCGAAGGGGTCCATGATGGCGATGACGGCGAGATTCTGCTTGGCGCCCGGCAGTTCCGACGCCGTCGGGCGGCGCACGCGCAGCGCGATGTCGGCCCCGGCGAGCGCGGTCGCCGCGTCGCGCGCGAGGGTCGCGCCGGCTGCGGCGTAATCGGCGTCCGAGACGCCGGCTGCGGCGCCGGCGCCGGCCTGCACGGCCACTTCGGCGCCGAGTCCGACGAATTTCTTGACGGTCTCGGGGGTGGCCGCGACGCGCGGCTCGGATGGATCCGTTTCAGCCAATACGGCGATGCGCATGACGAACTCCGGTTGCAGGAAAAACCGTCGCCGCCAGTGTGTTCCCGGCAGCGTTGGACATGGGAAGCGCGCGCCTTAGCGCGCGAGGAAGAAGTAAAGCGCGAGCAGGACGACGGCCGTGGCGCCCGCCGCGATCTTCAACAGCAACAAAAAAGCGTTGTAGGTCCTCAGGTGCTCGGCCCAATCGCTGTCCGACCCCGTCGGCGTGCGCGCGCTCGCCATCTCGCCCCTCCCGATTCTTGCTTGCTTGACGCGCGCGAGAGCCCGCGCGCGAAGCTGATGCTAAACGAGCGGAAGCGATAGGGCAACGGCTCCTCGCGCGACGCGGTGCCGCGCCTAACTAGAGCACGTTTCAGAATCGTTCCGGAACCATTATTTTTTGTGTCTGTGGCAGAGGCGCGGACCATCTGCCCATGCAGCCGTCGCCCGGCATACTAGGTCTACCTTCATGGGGTGCTCGGCGATCTGCGGCCGGCGGAAGAAGCCGGAGCAATTTGACAGGAGCTTTCAACCGAGAGAGACCTTCAGAATGTCTAATGGGCAAATATTTTTCGCGGTTTTGGCGGTAGTCTTGGCGGTCTTGGGTCTTTTGTGGCGGACGAGCCCCGACGAGGCAGGGTCCAAGACTCGCGAATGGATTGGATGGATAAAAGCGCGCCGCCTAAAGGCTGGGTATATCGGTATTGTTATTATCCTGATTGGCCTTGGTATTTGGGTTGTTCAATCCGACTCTTCTACTCGGCAGCCATTGGTCACGACAATTGACCCTCCATTACCAAAAGTGATCAAAGACTCAGCCTCTGAGGCGCCGCCGATACCTTACACCGACGATGCAGTTCACGGCTGGCTAAAACCAGCCAATTTTCCAACGCCACCAAATGGATGCGACGGTATTGTCGACGCGAATGCGATAAAGATATTAATTGGAGACAATGGCATAGCCTTGGATGGCGATGGAAAAATTGTCGCCCTCCAAATAGGGAGTTGCGAGGCCTTATCGATTGAGCGGTCGTCCGATAGAGTTCTTGTCAGCGCGACGCTAAACGACGGGTCTGGCGTGCCTCCGGTAACAATCAAGAATAACGAAATTTTTGCTCAAAACGGTGAAACATATTCAGCGCGTCAAACACGAGACTCTAGCTCTATTACTATAAAAGATAAGCTGGATCATTTAATACTCGAAGCTAAGTTTCTAAACAAGACTACGTTAAAAGTGAGGGGCAAATTCGGTTGCGTAGGTGGGCGTTCAGTCGATGTCAAAGATGATCAGCCGATACCCAGCTTCTTTATGAGCCGCAGCTGTATAGCAAATGCTCGAGTTGGCATCGCGGTGGGTGAGTAACATAAATTACAAACGGAATACCGAAAAAAAAGCCCCGGGGCGCGCCCGGGGCTTTCGTTTTGCGTCGCGTCGAGGCGGCTTAGAAATCCATGCCGCCCATGCCGCCGCCCGGCATCGGGGGCGCTTCCTTCTTGGGCTGCTCGGTGATCGTCGCCTCGGTGGTGATGATCAGGCCGGCGATGGAGGCGGCGTCCTGCAGCGCGGTGCGCACGACCTTGGTCGGGTCGATGATGCCGAGCTTCATCAGAT
>CAZCJY010000216.1:0-4617 GCA_964498975.1 uncultured Methylocystis sp. | reverse complement strand
GTCGTCGACTCAGCGCTTACATCGGGCGCCGTTTTCTCGAAATCGACATGCAGGCCTTCGAGGCCGGCGCGATCCCGAAAATTCCGATTATCGAAATCGTGCCGTGAGCACGCCGCTCTCGTCATTGCGAGCCGAAGGCGAGCAATCCAGAGGGACGTTCTGCGTTCTGGATTGCTTCGTCGGCTCCGCCTCCTCGCAATGACGTGCGCGGCGACAAGGAATGGATCAATCGAATAGGAAACCGATCATGCTCTCGCTCTCTCCTTCGATGCAGGCGAAGCTCGATAAACGCGCCACGACTTTTTGCTATTGCTGGCGCCTGTCGCGCAATGACGAGACGGTGATGGGTTTCACCGACCATGATCGCGACCTCTCGTTCAACGGTATGACCTTTCGCGCCAATGCCGGGCTCTCCGCTTCGCAGCTTGAGACGGGCGTCGGCTTCGCGCCAGGAACGAGCGAAGCAGCCGGGGCGCTAAGTGACGACAGTCTCACCGAGGCCGATCTGCTGAATGGACTCTATGACGGGGCTTCGGTTGAAACATGGCTCGTCGATTGGACGGATGTGGCCGACCGCGCCTTGCTCGATGTCGCCGCGATCGGCGAGGTTCGGCGCGGCGAACACGCTTTCGCCGCCGAACTGCGCTCCAGCGCGCATGTCTTCGACCAGCAACAGGGCCGCGCCTTTCAGCGCAATTGCGCCGCCGATCTTGGCGACGCGCGCTGCGGCTTCGATATTATGACGCCGGGCTTTCACGCGAACGGCGTCGTCGCGGCCTTTGCCGGCGGCGCAATCGAGATCAATTTGTCCGAGAGTTTTGACAGCGGCTTCTTTGCTGGCGGCGCGTTGGAATTTACGAGCGGCGCCAACGTCGGCGCGCGCTTCACGGTGAAATCGCATCGCCAAGATGGCTTGCGCGCGACCATCGCCTTGTGGACGCTCCCCGGCGGACAAATCGGCGCCGGCGACATGATTCTTGTCTCGGCCGGTTGCGACAAATCGCCGACGAGCTGCCAGACGAAATTCGACAATTTCGTCAATTTCCGCGGCTTCCCGCATATGCCGGGCAATGATCGAATCATCGCTTATCCGAGTTCGCTGGCGCCAGCGATGGACGGCGGGAGCTTCTTTCGATGATCACGCGCGCCGACATCGTCGCGGCGGCGCGGCGCTGGATCGGCACGCCTTACATCCATCAGGCCTCGCTCATCCATGTCGGCTGCGATTGCCTGGGGCTGGTGCGCGGCGTGTGGCGCAGTGTTATCGGCGACGAGCCGGAAGCGGCGCCCGCCTATACGCCCGACTGGGCGGAGGCTCTCGGCGCCGAGACGCTGCTTGATGCTGCACATCGGCATTTCCAGCCTGTCGCGCTTAGCGATTTTCGTGAAGGTGACATTTTAGTCTTTCGCTTTCGCGACCATCTGCCGGCGAAACATCTCGGCGTCGCGACCTCCGCGACGCATATGGTCCACGCCCATGCCGGCGCCTGCGTCGCAGAAGTCGCTATCGGGCCGCATTGGCGCAGACGCCTTGCGGCGGCCTTCACCTTTCCCGGCGTCACGGAATGAATGCTTCACGCTTATCATTCCCGACGCGCGCATCGCGCGTGATCGGGAATCCAGCATAAACCCTAAAGACTCATGTCATGCTCTGGATTCCCGATCAGGCCTTCGGCCTGTCGGGAATGACATTCCGAGATACCCTGCGAGATTTTTATGGCGACGCTTGTTTTGCAGACGATCGGCTCCGTGGTCGGCGGCGCGGTCGGCGGGCCGATTGGCTCGTCCATCGGTCGACTGCTTGGCGGACTCGGCGGCTCTTTCGTCGATACGGCGCTGCAACCGCACGCCTCGCCGCGCTATTCGATCGGCCCGCGGCTGAAATCGATGGACGGCGTCACGTCCATGGAAGGCGCCGGCGTGCCGCGCGTCTATGGCCGCGCGCGCATTGGCGGACAGATGATCTGGGCGACGCGCTTTCTCGAACGCGTCAACGTCTCCTTCGAGCAGACGCCGCGCCAAGGCAAGGGCGGAGGCGGCGGCGGCGCGCCAAGCGTTCGCTTCACCTATTCCTATTCGGCGAATTTTGCGATCGGACTATGCGAAGGGCCGATCGCCTTCGTGCGCCGCATCTGGGTCGACGGCTCCGAACTCGACATGACGACGCTGCCGATCCGCATTTATTCTGGAACAGAAGACCAGGAACCTGATCCGCTGATCGTCGCCAAGGAAGGCGCCGGCAATGCGCCGGCCTATCGGGGCCTCGCTTATATCGTCTTCGAGGATTTGGCGCTCGCGCCCTTCGGGAACCGCATTCCGCAATTCACTTTCGAGCTGGTGAAGCCGGTCGAGGGTCTCGGCGCGATGATCTGCGCGATCGACGTCATTCCCGGCGCGACCGAGGCCGGCTATCAACCGGCGCTGAAGCTGAACTTCTGGTCGGCGGGCGCGACCAATGCCGAGAATCGCCACCAGCTGACGGCGCAGACCGACTGGACGGCGTCGCTCGACGCGCTGCAGGCGCTTTGCCCCAATCTCGAAAGCGTGGCGCTGGTCGTCACCTGGTTTGGCGACGATTTGCGCGCCGAACATTGCACCATCGCGCCGCGCGTCGATGCGCTGTTCAAGACGATCGGCCAGTTCAGTTTCATCTTCGGTCCGTTCTGGCCGCCTGACTGGTCGGTCGCGGGACAGGTCCGCTCCACGGCGCGACTTGTGTCGCAGATCGACGGGCGCGCGGCTTATGGCGGCACGCCGAGCGATGCGTCGGTTCTCGGCGCGATTGCGGATTTAAAGGCGCGCGGACTCAAGGTAACGCTTTATCCCTTCGTGATGATGGACGTGCCGCCGGGCAATGCGTTGCCCAATCCTTACGCCGTCGCGGCAGAGCAGCCTGCTTTCCCATGGCGTGGGCGCATCACCTGCGATCCCGCGCCGGGCCAGCCGGGTTCGCCGGACGGAACGGCGACCGCGGCGACGCAGCTCGACGCTTTCTTTGCGCGCTATCGTTCTTTCATTTTGCACTACGCCAATCTTTGCGTGGCGGCGGGCGGCGTCGACGCCTTTCTGATCGGCTCCGAACTCATCGGTTTGACGCGCGTGCGCTCGGCGTCAGGTCAATACCCGGCAGTCGCCGCGCTGACGACGCTTGCGGCCGATGTGAAGGCGATCCTCGGCATGGAGACGAAAATCTCCTACGCCGCCGATTGGACCGAATATGGCGCGCATGTTCCTGCCAGCGGCGAAGTGCGCTTCCCGCTTGATCCGCTGTGGGCGTCGAGCGCGGTCGATTTCATCGGCGTCGACGTCTATTGGCCGCTCTCCGACTGGCGCGACGGCGACGCCCATCTCGACGCGCAGGAAGCGGCGAGCATTTACGATCTTGCCTATCTGAAATCGCGCGTCGTCTCGGGCGAAGCCTATGACTGGCATTACGCCGACGCCGATGCGCACGCGGCGCAAAATCGCACGCCGATAACAGACGGACTCGGCAAGCCTTGGATATTCCGCCAGAAGGACTTTCTCTCCTGGTGGTCGCAATCGCATTATGAACGCGTCGGCGGCGTCGAGCTCGCCTCTCCGACCGCATGGGTCCCGCAATCGAAGCCGATCTGGATCGTCGAGACGGGATGCCCGGCCGTCGATCGCGGCGCCAATGCGCCAAACGTCTTTCCCGATCCGCGTTCGAGCGAAGGCGGCCTGCCCTATTTCTCGCGCAACGGCCGCGACGATCTCATGCAAGCGCGCTTCATCGAAGCGATGATCGCGCATTTTGATCCGGCGACTCCCGGCGGCGCGACGCGCAATCCCACCTCGAGTCTTTACGGCGGACCGATGGTCGATCCGTCGCGGCTTCACGTCTGGTGCTGGGACGCGCGGCCCTTTCCCGCCTTTCCGACGCAAAGCGAAACATGGAGCGACGCCGTCAATTGGGAAACCGGCCATTGGCTCAATGGACGGCTTGAAGGAACGCCGCTCGATCGTCTGCTCCCTGCGCTTGCCGGCGCCGTGGAAGCGCCCGGCCTTGCGACGCAGCGTCCTAACATCTGCGGCTTTCTCGACGGCTATGTGCTGGAGCGGCCGATGTCGCCGCGCGAGGCGATCGATCCGCTCGCCGCGCTTTATGGATTCGACGCGGTCGTCGGCGCCGGCGCATTGCGCTTCGTCGAGCGGCGCGGAAAGCCCCTGCGCGAATTAAGCGAAGACGATCTCGTCGCCGGCAAGGATGCGACGCTCGTGACGCTGATGCGCGCGCAGGAAAGCGAGTTGCCGCGTGAGATCGCGCTTTCCTATTCGGATTCGGAGAGCGACTTTCAAATGGCGCGCGTTCTATCGCGCCGCCTCGAAGGCCGCTCGGCACGGCAAAGCGAAGCGCAGGCGGCGGTGATGACGCATCGCGCCAATGCGCAGACGCTGGCCGACATGTGGCTGCAGGATTTGTGGGTCGGCCGCGAGACGGCGGAATTTGCGCTGCGTCCGGGCCTCGTCGCGCTGCAGGCGGGCGATCTCGTGCGGCTCGGCGCCGCCGGCGGCGGCAGGCTGTTCCAAATTCAGCGCATCACTGACGGGATCGCGCGTCAGGTGAGCGCGCGCGCGGTGGACGCCAGCGTTTATGAC
>CAZCJY010000215.1:0-4647 GCA_964498975.1 uncultured Methylocystis sp. | reverse complement strand
CCGCCTTTCTCGAGGCCGCGCGCGACGCCATACGCCGCGACATCTCCCTGCTGTCGGGACGTCGCGAGGCGGAGCTGTCGGCGCTTGGCGTCGTCTCCGCCGTCCATGAGCCGGACGGCGTCGTCGGCGATCTCGGCGGCGGCTCGCTCGAATTGATCGACGTGCATAAGGAGTCGCTCGGCAAGGGCGTGACGCTGCCGCTTGGCGGGCTCGCGCTGATGGACGCCTCGCGTCGTTCGATGCGGGAGGCGACGCGCATCGCGCGCAAGGCGATCGCGGACGCGAAGCCGCTCGACCATCTCAAGGGCCGGACCTTTTACGCCGTCGGCGGCACCTGGCGCTCACTGGCGAAGCTCCATATGCGTCAGCGCAATTATCCGCTCGGCGTCATGCATCACTATCGCATCCAGACGAACGAAG
Source organism: uncultured Methylocystis sp. (assembly GCA_964498975.1). Lineage (GTDB taxonomy): Bacteria > Pseudomonadota > Alphaproteobacteria > Rhizobiales > Beijerinckiaceae > Methylocystis. The sequence goes on along the minus strand of CAZCJY010000215.1, from coordinate 4,227 downwards.
CGGCCGACTTCGCCGAACTTGTTGAACATATCGACAGCGAAGCCCTGGAGGACATCAACTTCGTCTCGACGGCGCGCCGGCCGTTGCTCGCCTATGGCGCCATTGTCCTTGATGAGATCATCCGCCGCGCCAAGCCGCGCGAGATCGTCATTTCCGCCGCCGGCGTGCGCGAGGGTATGTTGTATGAGCGCCTCGCTTCCGCCGAGCGCCGCATCGACCCCTTGCTCTCGGCGACGCGCGAGCTGGAGGCGACATTCGCGCGCGCGCCCGGCTATGGCGACGATCTCATCGATTGGACGGACGCCTTCATGGACAAAAGCGGTGTCGACGAGACCGAGCAGGAGCGTCGCCTGCGCCATGCCGCCTGTCTCCTCTCCGACATCGCCTGGCGCGCGCATCCCGAATATCGTGCGCAGCGGGCGATAAATATCGTGACGCAGGGAACATTCGTTTCGATCGATCATCCTGGCCGCGCCTTTTTGTCGCTCGCGATCGTCTTCCGCCATGAGGGGCCCGAGGGCGCGGAAGGCCTCGCCGATTTGCGCAGCCTCTTGACGACGCGCTTCTTCGTGCGCGCACGCATCCTGGGCGCTCTCATGCGCGTCGCCTATCTTTTGTCGGCGTCTATGCCGGGCGTGCTTCCACGCACGCGCATGCGGCTTAGCGACCGCGCCGTGAGGCTCACCTTGCCGGCGCGCTATGCCGATCTTGCGAGCGAGCGCGTGCTCAATCGTCTGAAGGCATTGGGGCGACTCCTGGGCGTCGACGCGCAGATCGAAATCGCGACCTGAACGATCGCCGCCAATCACTGATTTTTTCGTGCATTGCGACAACGACAACAATCGATGGAGGCGAAGGACTATGCACAAGCAATTTGCCAGATGCCTGCTGACGGGCGCCATGATTGCGCTGCTGAATTCCGCTGCGGACGCGTGCACGCGGGTGCTCTACGAGACAGCCACAAAAAATTATCTCGTCGGCCGAACGATGGACTGGTACGACGATACGGGAACCGACCTCTGGGCCTTTCCGCGCGGCATGGCGCGCGACGGCGGCGTGGGCGCCGGCTCCATCAAGTGGACGTCGAAATTTGGCTCGCTCGTCTCCGATATTTACGGCGTCGCGACGGTCGAGGGGATCAATGACGCGCGCCTCGCCGCGAACGTTCTTTATCTCACCGAATCCGACTATGGCGACGCGAAGACGTCGAAAAAGCCGCTGCTCTCGGTCGGCGGCTGGGCGCAATATGTCCTCGACAATTACGGGACTGTGGCGGAGGCGGTGAAGGCGCTGCGAAAAGAGCCTTTCGCGATTGTCGCGCCGGACCTTCCAGGCGGCAAGAAGGCCGGCGGCCATATGGCGCTGGCGGACGCTTCGGGCGACAGCGCCATCCTGGAATATCTCGGCGGCAAGCTCGTCATCCATCACGACCGCAAATATACGGTCATGACCAACTCGCCGCCTTTCGACCAGCAGCTGGCGCTCAACGCTTATTGGGATGAGGTCGGCGGCCTGAAATTCCTGCCGGGCACGCACCGCGCATCCGATCGCTTCGTAAGCGTCAGCTGGAACCTGAACGCGACGCCAAAAGTGGAGGACCCCCGGGTTGCGACGGCGACGGTCTTTTCCTTGATTCGGAACGTCTCGGTGCCGCTTGGCATCGCGGATCCGGAGCGGCCGAACATCGCTTCGACGCTTTGGCGTTCCGTCATCGACATCAAGGAGCGGCGCTATTTCTTCGAACCGACTCTCAACCCGTCGATCTTCTGGGTCGATCTGTCGAAGCTGAAGCTCGAACCCGGGTCCAAGCCGACAAAGCTCGATCTGAAGGGCGATCCGATTCTTGCCGGCGAGGTCTCGGACAAATTCATTCCGACCGAACCGTTTAAATTCCTCTCGCACTGACGGCGCGAGAGCAGGATCGTTTGAAAAGGAATCGCATCGCGCTTCCATCAAGAACGATCTCGCTCTTGAGCGCGCTGCGAAAAAGTGGAATCCGGTTTTTCGCGTAAAGCGCGCTCTACACTTTAGGAATCGATCACGTTATCCGCATTTGGTCGATTCCGCCCAAATGCAGCGTGATCTAGGATCAACGCGCCGGCGTGAAGACATCCGATCGGATTTTCTTCAGGCTCGCGCCGCGCATGAAGAGTTCGCGCTTTAAGCGCGTGACCAGATTTTCGCCGCCGCAAAGAAAGATCGCGGCGTCCGCGACGCTGGTCTCCGTCTCAAGCGCAATCGCCGCGACGTCGCCGCCATGCGCCGCGGCAGGATCGAGTGCGCAGGGGCGATAGGCTAGATTGTCGCGAGAATCCGCAAGCGCCTGCAGTTCGTTTGAAAGATAAAGGCCCTTGCGGCTGCGCGCGCCGTGATAGAGCCGGATCGGCCCGCGATGGCCGCGTTTGAGCGCATCGCGCAGCACGCCGTAAAGCGGCGCAAGGCCGGTGCCTGCGCCGATCAGCAGCATGGGTTGATCCGCCTCGACGCCTTCATAGAAACATGTGCCCGAGGGGCCGGCGACATGCAGCCTGTCGCCGGGCTTCAGCCGTTGCGCAAGATGCCGGCTCATCCGGCCTTCGTCATGCAGGCGGATGTGCATTTCGAGGAATGCGTCTTCTTCGGGATGGCTCGCGAGCGAATAATGCCGCTTGAGGTCTTCCCCGGCGATGAGCTCCAGAAACTGGCCGGGCCGATAGGCGAATCCATCCGCTTCGACGCGCAGCCGTAAAATATCGTCGCTTAAAGGATCGATGGCGCGCACCACCGCGTCGATGCGCGCGCCGAGGTCGTCTGGCCGAACGATCGTCAGCGGCGAATTCGGGCGGCACACGCAGGGCAGGAAATAGCCGAGCGCCTTTTGCGCTTCGGTCAGACCGGTTTGCGACTCCGGCGGCGGGACGCCGTCGATCGCGCGATGGATGCACGTATGGCAATTGCCGGCGCGGCAGGAATGCGGCGCGTCGAGGCCGGCGCGCAGCAAAGCTTCAAGAACGGTTTCGCCCGGCGCGATATCCACCGGGCGATCTTCATATTTGATCACGGATGCGGATCAGCGGTTGAGCACGTCGTCGCGAACGGAATTGGCGAGCGCCGCGACTTCCTTCACTTCCTTGTCGGCGACGCCGAGGTCGCGCAGCGTGTAGTTGAGATTCTCAATCACCGCGTCAACGTGGGAATCGTTCAGACCCTTATCGACGAGACGCTTATGTGCGTTGCGCATGTCGGCGCCCGTGTAATTGTTGGGGCCGCCGAAGGCCATTGTGAGAAAAGCCTTCTGCTTGGCGATCTGGCTTTCCATATCGACGTTGTCGAAGAAATGCGCGATGCGCCCGTCCGCCAGAACCTTGCGATAGAAAAGTTCGACGGCGGCGTTGACGGCGCCTTCGCCGCCCAAGCGCTCGTAAAGACTGGACATGCTCGCCCTCCCTGGAATTGGTCTTATTCGCAACCATAGTCACGAAGGTCGCGGCCGACGCAAAGGCCAGCCGCGACCATTTCCAGGGATTCAATGGAGCCACGATGCGGCGGCGCCGTTCTACAGGCGTCACCGCTTGTGCGCCGCCGTCATTCCACGGCAGGGTAGACGGCGAGACGATTGATCTGGTCGACATGCATCGCCTGCGCGCCCGGCGTGCAGGTGAAGCGCAGCGACTTGCCCACTGGCGTATCGAAATGCGCCGCCTTTCCGTCCGCGACCGTGACGACGAGGCGCGTCGCCTCCGTCGCGGGGGCCGTCTCTTCCGCGGATGCGGAGTCGATGACCATCATTGTGAGCCGGCATCCGTTATCGCCGCCGACGAAATAGCTCACGACATGCTTTGATCCGGCGTCGACGCTCGCCGCCATAAGCGGCCTCATGTTAAGGGGCGACCAGGCGTCGGCGGCAGACAGGCCCGAGTTTGCTGCAAGGCACAACGCTCCGCCGAACGCCGCCGAGACAATTCGATTTCCTGTGGTCATATCTCTTCCTTCCACCTTTTTGATGGAGCGGGATAACAAACGCTGCAAGGCGACTGATTCCCCGCTCGCCATCAAAAGTGGATATCGCAACGCACAACGACAATATTGCAACGCATTAAAATATCTCCATGCGCTTGTAATATATTGTTTTTTAATGGCGAATAATGGGCGCCCAAATTTCCGTCAGATCATCGAGCGCAAGAGATAGGCAAGTGGCGGCGTTGCGATGCAGCAAAAATGCGCCAAAGATCACTCGGCGTTCGCGGG
>CAZCJY010000214.1:4027-4652 GCA_964498975.1 uncultured Methylocystis sp. | reverse complement strand
CACGAGATGGCGGGCGTAGCGTTCGATTTCTTCAGGCGTCAGGCTCAAGAAAGTCTCCGGCGCGGCGCGCGCTTGCATAAATTCACAACCGGGCGATGCTGCGAGGGCGTTGATTCGCGCCTTTCGCGGCGAGACGGCTCTTCGATATGACCATAGCGGCTCCGCCTTCCGGCCTCCAGCCGGAGGATTATGAAGAGATCGAAGCCGCCGTCATGGAGACGGCGCGGGGGCGTTGGCTTCTATGCGAATACGCACGCCGCCAACGCGCCGTTGAAACGGAGGGGCTACGCGCGGCGATCGCGCGGGTTGAAGAGCGGCTCGACGCGCTCGGCGCACCGCCCTGCCCCGAAGCCGTTCCGATTGTCGAGCGTCTTTCCGAACTCGCCTGGACGCTACGCGAATGCGGCGTCGAGGACTATGTCTGCGGGAAGATTGAAGCGCTGGCGCACGAGATCGCCAGCGCGAAACTTCTCACATGCGCAAGCGAGGCCGCCGCCGGCGAGCCTGCCATTGGAGCGAACAAAACGGCGAATGAAGACGCCGAGAAAATCGCCCTGCAAGCGCAGGCAAGCGCTAAGGAAAAGAAAGCGACGCCGGCAGCGCCAGCCGACCCTCGGCTCGCTAC
>CAZCJY010000214.1:0-4017 GCA_964498975.1 uncultured Methylocystis sp. | reverse complement strand
GCGCTTTTCATTTGACGCTTGGCCGCAGTCTCGCAGCGCCTCGAGCCCTACGCCGCCAAGCGACGCCGCGCCGCGCGCATAGGCGACATTGTCAAGAAACTGGCGCGCGCAATTCTCCCAGGTGAAAGTCAGCGCATGGGCGCGCGCCGCCTCGCGCTTGATGTCGAGCGCCGCCAGCGCCGCAGCGCGCAAATCCTCATGCAATGCGCCCGCGCCGCTCGCGCCGACGACATCGAGTGGACCTGTCACCGGATAGGCCGCCACCGGCAGGCCGCAGGCCATGGCCTCCAGCAGCACCATGCCGAAAGTGTCGGTGCGGCTCGGAAAGACGAAAACGTCGGAGGCGGCGTAGAGCGCCGCGAGTTCGGCGCTCGTCTTGATTCCCAGAAAGCGCGCCTGCGGAAATTCCGCCTCAAGCGCCGCGCGCGCCGGTCCGTCGCCGGCGACGATTTTGGTGCCCGGCAGATCGAGCGAGAGAAAGGCTTCTATGTTCTTCTCGACGGCGAGACGCCCGGCGTAAAGGAAAATCGGCCGCGGAAAGGGAAGCGGGGTCGCGGCGTCCGGCGTAAACAGCGCATGATCGACGCCGCGCGACCAGCGCAAGAGGCGCCGAAACCCGCGCGCGGAAAGTTCATGCGCGAGGCTCGGCGTCGACACCATGACGCCGGCGCCGGCGTTGTGGAAACGGCGCAGCGCCATGTAGGACAGACCGACCGGCAAGCCGAAGCGCGCCTGAATATATTCCGGAAAGCGCGTATGGAAACTCGTCGTGAAGCAGCGGCGCGCGCGCAGACAGACAGCCCGCGTCGCGAGGCCGATCGGCCCTTCGGTGGCGATATGGACATGATCGTAACTGTCGTCGAGACGGCGTCGGACGGCGCGCGGTGTGGCGAGCGCCAGCGCGATCTCGGGATAGGTCGGCATCGGCAGCGAATTGAAATCGCGCGGCGTCAGAAAGTCGATGTCCGCGCCAAGCGCGCGGGCCGAATGCGCCATGGTCTCAAGCGAGCGCACGACGCCATTGACTTGCGGGCGCCAAGCGTCCGTCGCAACAAGTATGCGCATCAAGCGGCCGCGGCTCTGGCGGCCGGCAACGCTTTGACGCGTTGAGCGGCTGCCGCCGCCTCGCGTTCGGCGGCCGTCGTTTGCCAACGCAGTATCTCGAACCGGCCATCCTCATGTTCGGCGATCGCCGTGCAGCTTTCGACGAAATCGCCGGTGTTGACGTATAGCTTGCCCTCGATCGTCTTGATCGTCGCGTGATGAATATGGCCGCAGATCACGCCGTCGACGTCGCGGCGCGCCGCTTCGGAAGCCAGCGCGGTTTCGAAATCGCCGATGAAATTAACCGCGTTCTTTACTTTGAGCTTCGCCCAGGCGGAGAGCGACCAATACCCAACGCCATACATTCGGCGCGCGCGGTTGAACCAAGTGTTCGCCACGATGGCGAAATCATAGGCCCAGTCGCCCAAGTAAGCGAGCCAGCGGGCGTTGCGCACGACGATGTCGAATTGATCGCCGTGAATGATGAGCATGGTCTTGCCGTCGGCGGTTTCATGTAGCGCGTCGTCGACGACTTCGACGCCGCCGAAATTGAGGCCTGTATAATCGCGCGCGAATTCGTCGTGATTGCCCGGCACATAAATGACATGCGCGCCCTTGCGCGCCTTGCGCAGAAGCTTTTGCACGACGTCATTATGCGCCTGCGGCCAATACCAGCCGCTCTTTAGGCGCCAGCCGTCGACGATGTCGCCGACGAGGTAGATTTTGTCGGCGTCGTTATGCCTAAGGAAATCCAGCAGCAGTTCGGCCTGCGCGCCGCGCGCGCCGAGATGCAGATCGGATAGGAAGAGCGCGCGATAGCGCCTGACCGCCGATTCGGTCACAAGGTCCGGCATATGTTCTATCTTCGAATGTTCTGCCTTGGAGCGTGCTGTCTTCGAGACATTCGCCCTGGAGACGTTGCTGTCGAGCATGAGCCTGTTCGCCTCTCGCCGATCGCCGCTTGGCTTCATTCATCAGATTCGGATCACAGCGAGATGACAGGGCGCGGCGGCGAGTCTTAACGAAACCATGAACCGCCGCTCAATGCGTTCGATATTTCGAACGAAATCGACTATCTTGCCGTCCGTTCGAATCGAATGAGCAGGCGCCGCCGGGGGCGCCGGAGACGATGGGCGTCGAAGGTCGCGACAAGCAGAAGATGATGGAAGCCGGCGCTCTGGCGCTCTCCGGCCAGCTCGGCGCCACCGTGCAGCGGCTACGGAAAGCCTATAATTTATCGCTTTCCGAACTGTCGCAGCAGTCCGGCGTCGCCAAGTCGATCATCAGCCAGATCGAGCGCAATGAAACCAATCCGACGCTGGCGACCATATGGCGCCTGGCGCAGGCGCTCGACGTCTCCATCGAGCGCGTCCTGCAAACGACCGAGGACGAGCCCTTCCTGGAGAAGACCAGCCGGGCCGACACGCCGATCCTGCTCTCCGACGACGGCAAATGCCGCCTTGCGATCATCGGCTGGATCAAGACGGTCGAATGGCTGCAATGCTACGAGTTTTCGGCCGATCCTGGCGGGGTGCTGGAGTCCGAGGCGCATCAGCGAGGCTCGGTTGAAAGCCTGTCGGTGCGCGAGGGCGAGCTCGAGGTCGAGGTCGCAGGCGTGAAGTCCGCCGTCAAAGCCGGCGAGACCCTGCGCTATCGCTGCGATCGCCCCCATGTCATCCGCAACGCCGGCAAGGCGCCGGCGCAGGCGACCATGGTGTGCATCCTCAAAGCCGCGGTGATGGAATAGGGGCGATGTAAACCCGCCCTTTGTGACTTGCACGGCGAAGAATGCGCGTCCCGTCTCTCGCCGCAAGCGTGCGAGACGGGACGCGCCTATTTGAGAGCGTTGGGAAACCGAAGGCCGTTAGGAGTCCAGCTCGCCGACGCGCTTCTGGGCGTAGAGCTGCACCCCAAGCTGCTTGATCAATTCGAGCTGAGTCTCGAGGAAATCAATGTGCTTTTCCTCGCTTTTGACGACCCCTTCGAAAAGCAGCTCGGAAACTCGATCATTGATCGACAGGCAATAGGCCGCCGCTTCTAGGTAGAGATTACGGGCGTCGAGTTCAGTCGATAGATCGGCCTTCACGATCTCCTCGACCGATTGGCCGATGCGGAGCGGATCGAGCACCTGCATATTGGGAAAGCCTTCGAGGAAGAGGATGCGCTTGGCGAAATCATCCGCGTGATGCATCTCCTCGATCGATTCTTCGCGCCATTTCTTGGCGAGTTCGAGATAACCCCAATTGTCGAATATCCGATAATGCAGCCAGTACTGATTGACCGCCGTCAATTCCGCGCGCAATCCGCGATTAAGATACTCGATGACCTTCGCGTCACCGCGCATATCCGCATCCTTTCCATAGCTAGACTACGCCGCAAGTTCGTCGGCGCGACAGCCTTCACAATCGCCGCTTCCCGGGCATTCGTCCAGTCCCCGCGCAGCGTGCTGGTCGACGATGGCGACGATGCTGCGCACGCAGCGCCCGCATTTCGCCTCGCAGCCCATGTGCCGGAACACCGCCGCGACCGAAGGTCGGTCGTTGCGAGGACCCAGCGTATCGCGCACATCGCGGTCCGAAAGGACGTTGCACGAACAGACGATCATTGCTTCGCCTAGTTTGGAAAGATTGCAAACTACCTTTTACATCAGTAGGTTACAACATTTCCTCAAGTTTGCCAACTGCCGCGTGTCGATTTTCCGACAATAAGCGCCGCACGCCGGCAGTCGCAAAGACCATGCCGCTTCAATAAATTATTTCGTCGCGCGCCTGCTCGATGGCAAGTCGCGGCGCAAAAAAAGAGCCGCGGGGTCGCCGCAGCTCCTTCATTCGCCGATTGTCGTCATTTACCAGTAGCGACGGCCCCAACCGCCGCCCCAACCGTAACGAGGACCGGCCCAGTATTGACGCCGCCAGCAGCGATAGGGTCCGCAAACCCAGCGCGCCTTTTCGGCGCCCGGTGCCTGCGCCGCGA
>CAZCJY010000213.1:0-4686 GCA_964498975.1 uncultured Methylocystis sp. | reverse complement strand
CCCTTCGAACTCCACTATGTTTACGCCATGATGTCCCCGGGATCGTTTGACGGGATGATAAAGCAGTCGAAATTCGCGGAAGGCGCAAAATACTATTATGAATCGAGCGAGCTCAATCAATTGCTTAACCCAGCGGCTATTCTTCAAGACCGTCCAGACGACACGCAGCTCTTCATCTGCGGCGTCGATTGGTGGCAAGATCCAATTATCAATATTGCCGAGAAAAATGGTTGGGCGCCGGAGCGCATTCACGTCGAACGCTTCACGGCCAAAGTCCCTGCGGCCGTCCTCGACAAAATCTTCGACGTGAAGATCGCGAGCACGGGGATTGTCTATAAAATTCCCGGCGACAAGACTGTTACCGCTTTCCTGGAAGAGCAGGGCGTGAAAATTCCGACATCATGCGAGCAAGGCATGTGTGGGACATGTAAGATCAAGGTTCTCGAAGGAGAGGTGGATCACCGCGATAAGCGTCTGAGCGTGCAGGAAAAGGACGAAGGTTTCTTTCTCGCATGCGTTTCGCGCGCCAAAGGCGATGTGCTGGTTCTGGATTTGTAGGAGGGCGCGAAATCGGACGGCGGAGTAGAGCGCGCTCAATTTGAGCGGATCGCTTGGGCTCCGTATTTGATGGGGAAGCCGAGTTGATGGCTCGCCGCGTGAAGTGCGTCGAGCGCGAGAGCGTCGTTACGGTTCGTTAGGCTCCGCTCCCGCGCGTCATGTCATCACATTTCCCTTGCTGAAATATCGCCATAAGAACGCTCTAACCTGTTGAGTGTCAGCGATGTTTTATCGATCGCTCGAGGCCATGCGATCGTAAGAGCGCTCAGGCCAATTCGATCTTACAAAGCGACGTAGACGAATTTCTCCGCCTTGAGGACCGGATAATTCTCGCGTAGCGCCTTGGCAATTTTGCTTACAAGGACTTTATCGCTGGCTGCTGATGGACCGACAAAGTCGGTTCCTTGCATCCATGTTTCGAGGAAGCAGTGCAAAGTCTCGTCATAGTTGGCTCCGGTAGGGTTTGCCGTTTTATCGGAGAGCTGTGCGACGCCGTCGGCGCCGACCTCCAAACGCCAATCACGATCGTCGGTGACAGATCCAATGAGCGCGGCGATATCGGCGTCGGTCCAATTTCCCTTCAGGTCCACAGACATGGTTGTCATTCCCCAGATAATTCCGACTGAACTCGGAGCGCGAGGGCTTCGCCTAAACGGCATTCTTGCGCTCAGAAAAGATGGAGCATGTAACGGGCCAAAGCGTCAGTCGCGAGTGACGGCACGGGCGTTGCAGAAAAAATGGGCTCACACAGCTCTGGAGGAATTGCGATGCCCATGGCCGAAAGCGACATACAGCCGGGAAAATGCTATGCGACCGGCGGCAAGGAAAATTACAAGGTTCTGCATATCAATAGAGGCATCGTTTCCTATCAAAGCTGGACCAGGGGCGCGAGAATGCATCCATTGCGCATCAATGTCGGCGTTAAGGCGTTCGCCGCCGCTGTCGTCAAAGCGATAGCGTGTCCGGCCGAGGACTAGATTTCATATTTCTCTGATTGGCTCGGATATTGCCTAATCCAGCGTAGCGATCGTCGAAAGGCCACATTCCTTGGCTTGCGCGGAGCGCGGAAGACGGGGCTTCCGTCGGAAAGGCGCGATGCGGTCCTTCGTTCGAACGCGCCAGATGTGCGAATGGGACGACTTTCGCGACCGTCAGGAGTTCGCGCGCGCCCGCTTGGCCGACTTGGATGGCGAGCCCTTGCCGCCATTCACGCTTCTATCGGAGCCGGGGGTCACTGCGGGGGAACAGCGCGCCTGTTCGGAAATCTGGATGCGCAAGCGGCTGGCGGCGGCGGCAATGCAGCGAGAAAGTCTCGCCTTTCGATTCTCCGACAAGACATGTTCGAAAATCCGGCTCGGCTATCTTTCCAATGACTTCCAAGACCATGCGACAGCGCTATTGCTTGTCGAAATGCTTGAAGCTCACGATCGCTCGCTGTTCGAGCTTCACGCCTTTTCCTACGGTAAGGACGATGGCAAGGAAATGCGCCGCCGTCTAATGTGCGCTTTCGATCGCTTTAGCGATATTAGCGCGCTCTCCGACATGGAAGCCGCACAGGCCATTCACAAAAACGGAATCCATATTCTCATCGATCTTAAAGGATTTACACAGGCGACACGGACATCGATCCTCGGCCTGCGTCCGGCGCCGTTGCAGGTGAACTATCTCGGTTACCCTGGAACGCTCGGCGCAAATCTCTGCGACTATATCATTACCGATCCCTTCGTGACGCCGGACACTGCTGCGGCCGATTACGCGGAATCGTTTGCCTATCTTCCTCATTCCTACCAACCGCACGGACGCGAGGGCGTGATCGGCCGGGCGCCGAGCCGAGCGGCCGTCGGTCTACCTGAAAGCGGCTTTGTATTCTGCTGTTTCAACCAGGCATTCAAATTTACGCCGGCCGTGTTTGATGTCTGGTGTCGACTTCTGGACTCCGTCCCAGATAGCGTTCTCTGGCTTCTTGCTTCGCCCGAGGCCGAAGGAAATTTGCGTAATGAAGCGTTGAAGCGCGGCGTCAATGGAGCGCGGCTTGTTTTTGCACCCGACATGGCGCAGGTCGAGCACCTTGGTCGTTTGCAGCTCGCAGGTCTCGTGCTCGACACCGCTCCCTATGGCGCGCACACAACTGCGAGCGACGCTCTATGGGTCGGCACGCTGCTGGTGACCCGGCCTGGCGCGACCTTCCCTTCGCGAGTCGCGGGAAGCCTGCTAAGCGCGGTTGGACTGCCGGAATTGATTATTGAAGATAAGGACGATTATTTTGATATCGCCTTCGCGCTCGCCACAGATCCCGCGCGGCTCGACGCATTGCGTCGGAAACTCGCCGGTAATCGCCTGAACACGTCCCTTTTCGATGTGGTCAGTTACACACGCGCGCTTGAGTCGCTCTTTAGCACTATGTGGAGCCGTTACCGCGCTGGATTGCCCCGCGCGGCAATTGATACGGTCGCCGGCTGATCGCTGAGCGTTGCAGGTGCTAATTCCTAGCCCATCCTGCGAGCGCTGACGCGCCACGCCGGCCGGCTACAGTTTCCGCTGCCCGCTGGCGTGGCTAAGGCTTTTGCGCGCCTAGTTGATTGTTGTTTTCGATCAGGAGGCCGGCCAGAGTGAATGTCTAATTCGCGGTAAAATTCTCGGACTCGTCCTTGTTGCTGGGGAGAACTTCGCGCACACGTTTTCCCTCGACCCAGACGAAATTTGCTTCCGGATTTGCGCAATCGATTTCCTGCTCGGCGATCAGCTTGTCGCATAGCATCACGCAAATCACGTCGATCGGCGCGCTGGTATCGTTCTCTTCCGTCATGCGATCGATGGAAATTTCTCCCATCTCCTCGCCGTCGACGAGATGAATGATGAACACTTCTTCGCGACCCGCGACGCCATGGGCGTTCACACGAAAAGTTTCACCCTTGTATTGGAACTCGCGTATCATTTCCGCCCCTTATTTTTCTGGTGATTTGGAGTTGCTCAGTTGTTAGCGAAGCGCGGCGATCCTAGCGGCGATTTTTGGTCGGTCAAGGCGCCGACAAGAGCGGCAGGGTTCTTAAAGGCGTGGATATTGCTAGCCGCGCTGTGCGAGGCGCATCAAGAACCGTTGCTCGACAAAAATGTCATGAATCGAACAGCAATGTTGAGAAACGAACACGCGTGTTGTGCAGGGGATGATCCATGCCGATGCCTGCAGACGAAATCGAACGCCTCATCAAGACCGCTCTGCCCGACGCAGTGGTCACGCTGACGCCGCTCGCCGACGATGACGATCATTGGGCCGCGACCGTCACTTCGGCCGCGTTTCAAGGCCTCACGCGCGTGCGCCAGCATCAGCTTGTGAATGCGGCGTTTGGTGGCAAGTTGGGCGCTGAATTGCATGCCCTCGCGTTGACGACGCAAACGCCATAGCATGACCGCGAACACAGCATCGTCGCCGTAAAAGGCGGAGTCCTAGCTGCCTCATTAAAGGACCGAAGATGACCGATATTAGCACCCGCATCAAAAGCGAACTCGAGAGCGCCGACGTCGTGCTGTTCATGAAAGGCACGCCGGCGGCTCCTCAATGCGGTTTTTCGATGCAGGTCGTGCAGATTCTGAATCAGATCGGCGCGCCCTATAAGGCGATCAATGTGCTTGCCGACGGAGAAATCCGCGAGGGAATCAAGGCCTATTCGAATTGGCCGACGGTTCCGCAACTCTATGTCAAAAACGAATTTATCGGCGGCTGCGATATCACCCGAGAAATGTTTCAGTCGGGCGAGTTGACGGCGCTGTTCGACAAAGAAGGCATTCCGCATAAGTAAGCCGTCAGGGCCTCAGGCGTGTGTGGCGGCTCTCCTCGAGTCGATGACGATCGTTCGTGAGGCACGTATCGCCTTGCCTGAAAATGCTGCCGGAGCTGAAGCGCGTCGCAGGTTGAAACTTGGCTCGAACTCAAATTCGGCAGTTCCTGGGGAATTGTTATTGGCAAACAAAATCCCGCGGAATGCCTGCGGCATACGCCGTCGTCGCAGTCGGCATTGCCCTCTGTCCGCGCGCTCAACGGTCAAAGATTGTGCATGGATCCCTTGCCCTCGCCGTCAAAGATAATTTCCGTCTCCTCGCCGCCCATGTCTATCATCGCTCGGGCAAGTT
>CAZCJY010000212.1:4338-4716 GCA_964498975.1 uncultured Methylocystis sp. | reverse complement strand
GACCTGGCCAAGCCGTGAATCATGGCCGAGGACGCGCCAGCGCTTGCGCGGCGACTCATTCGCCGAGGGCCGCATCGTCAGCTCGATCCTGACGCCGTCGCCGTGGTCGACGGCGCGCGTCATGTCGACGACGGTGGAGAGCGCCGCCGAGAGATCGACAAGACCCATGTCGGCGCGGGCGAGCTCCGCGTCGAGGCGCGACGCGTCGGAAATGTCGCTGATCAGACGATCGAGCCGACCGACGTCGTGTTTGATGATGGCGAGCAGGCGGTCGCGCGCCGATTCCGTTTTCGCGATCGGCAGCGTCTCGACCGCGCTGCGCAGCGAGGTCAGCGGATTCTTCAGCTCATGCGCGACGTCGGCGGCGAAATGTTCGAT
>CAZCJY010000212.1:1483-4328 GCA_964498975.1 uncultured Methylocystis sp. | reverse complement strand
TGTTCGATCGCCTCGATGCGGTTGTAGAGCGCCTTGGTCATGTCGCGCAGCGCGCCGGAAAGATGGCCGATCTCGTCGGGCCGGTCGGAGAAATCCGGAATTTCCTGGCGCGACTTCGCGCCGCGCCGCACGCGCTCGGCGGCCTCGGCGAGACGGCGCATCGGCTCGGTGATCGTATTGGTGAAAAAGAGCGAGATGAGCAACATCACGCCGGCCGAGACGAGGAAAATGCGGATGATGCCCCAGCGCTCGGTGGCGATGACGGCGTCGATGTCGCCGCCCATGGTCGAGAGCAGCAGCGCGCCGCGCACCGACCGGAATCGCTGCACCGGCACGGCGACGGAAATGATGGTCTCGCCCTTGGCGTTGGCGCGCACGACCGATTGGATGCGGCCGTCAAGCGCGCTGCCGACTTCCGGATAGGCCTTGCCGTTGCCCATGCCGATGTCTTCATAAAGCGGCAGTTCCGGTCGGCGGGTCAGGCGCCGCATGGAATCGAGCGTTTTTTCGAGAACGGAGGAGGCGTCGTGCGTTGTCTGCCCCTCGCCCGCCGGCGGGAGATCGAAACGCAGAATGTTGGAGCGTCCCGAAACGGAACGCGAATCGAGCAAGAGAAAGCCGTCGCGATCATAGATGCGCGCGCGCAGCCGCGTCGGCGACACGAGCCGGCGCAACAGCGGCCCGACGCGCTCCGGATTGAGCGAGAACTCCAGCGGCGAGCCGCCTTCGGCGCCGCTAGCGCTCTCGCCTGGCGCGAGTTTTAGAAGCCTCTCTGGGTCAATGGTGATGGCGTCGGTGTCGACGGTCGCGGAGGCGGCGACGGCGGCGGCGATGATTTCGCCCTGCGTCTGCAGGCTTTGCACGCGGGCGTCGATGAGGCCCTCGCGGAACTGATTGAGATACAGGAAGCCGCCAAGGAGCGCGACAAGGCCGCCGAGATTGAGAACGACGATGCGCCGGGTCAGCGAAGAGGAAAGATGCGACTGAACCGCGCGCAGCAGCCGCGCCAGCCGCACCGAGAGCGCGCGCGATAGGCGGGTCCGCGCCGCGGGGGGCGCCTCTCGCCCGGCTGGCGCTCCCGCCGGCTGCGCCGGCGCGTCGCCCGCCGCCGCGCCGGCGGCGGTCATGTCGCCGCCCCTGTCAATGCTTGCATCCATCTCGCGTCACCCTCCGCGAGAACTCACGCTTCCTTGAAACGATAGCCGACGCCATAGAGCGTTTCGATCATCTCGAAGTCGTTGTCGACGATCTTGAACTTCTTGCGTAACCGTTTGATGTGGCTGTCGATCGTGCGGTCGTCGACATAGACCTGATCGTCATAGGCCGCGTCCATCAGCGCGTTGCGGCTCTTCACCACGCCGGGGCGTTGCGCCAGCGACTGCAGGATGAGGAATTCGGTCACCGTCAGCACGACAGGGTCGCCGCGCCAGGTGCAGGTGTGGCGCTCGGGGTCCATGACCAGCGCGCCGCGCTCCAGGACTTTCGCTTCCGACTCCTTTTGCGCCGCCGCCTCCTTGGGATTGGCGCGGCGCAGGATCGCCTTCACGCGCTCGACCAGCAGACGCTGCGAGAAGGGCTTATGGATGAAATCGTCGGCGCCCATCTTGAGGCCGAAGAGTTCGTCGATTTCCTCGTCCTTGGAGGTGAGGAAAATCACCGGAAGGTCCGACTTCTGCCGCAGTCGGCGCAGAAGCTCCATCCCGTCCATGCGCGGCATTTTAATGTCGAAAATGGCGAGGTCCGGCGGATTGGCGCGCAGCCCGTCGAGCGCTTGGGCGCCGTCGGTGTAAGTCTGCACGCGATAGCCTTCGCCCTCCAGCGCGATGGAGACAGAGGTGAGAATGTTGCGATCGTCGTCGACGAGAGCGATGGTCGGCATTGTCAACCTTTGCTGTTTGCGGCCACAAATTTAACGTCTTGGCCGGCGCGACATGACAGGCGCGAAGCATTCCGCGCGAAGAGAGCGCCCTTATTGTCAGGGCGCAACGTCGACGCTCAACAGTCGACACTCGTTTGACTCGACGGCGGGACTTGCATCAGGCGCGCCCGTCGACGCCAACAAAGTCCGGGGCCAAGGCGGCTGAAATGTGGCCGATGCCCAATTTCCGCGGCCATGATGGCGCAAACAGCCGCGCCGTCGCCGCAATCCGCCTTATATACAGTTTCGCGGGGCAAAGCGACCCTTAACCCGTCCAAACTCGAAAATGCAGGCGAAATCATGAATTTAGATGGGGATAACGTCGTCGCTGGCGCGCCGCCGCGCGATCCCAGGCAAGATTCTAGCTTTGATCCTGTCGCCGAATCGAAACATTTGCTGCGCGCGGTTCGAACCGCGACGCTCGCGACTCTCAGCGCGGACGGCGCGCCTTTCGCCACCCTTACGGCGATCGCGACGGATTATGACGGCGCGCCGATTCTGCTTATTTCCAAGCTCGCGCATCACACGCGCAATCTCGAGCGCGACGGCCGTTGCTCGTTGCTCTTGGCGCAGGGCGGGCGCGGCGACCCGCTCGCCCATCCGCGCCTCACGCTTGTCGCGACGGCGAGGCGCGCCGATAGCGCCCGGGCGCGAGCGCGTTTCCTGCGGCGGAACCCCAAGGCCGCGCTTTACGCGGATTTCCCGGATTTTTCCTTTTGGCGGGCGGAGGTCGCGGGCGTTCATCTGAACGGCGGCTTCGCCCGAGCCGCCGACTTCGGGCCGGGCGCGCTGCTCACGGACATAAGCGGCGCCGAGGCGCTGATCGAGGCCGAAACCGATATTCTTGACCATATGAACGCCGATCACGCTGACGCGCTGGCGCTTTACGCGCAAAGGCTGGCGGGCGCCGCTTATGTCCGTGAGCAG
>CAZCJY010000212.1:537-1473 GCA_964498975.1 uncultured Methylocystis sp. | reverse complement strand
GCCCGGCGCGGCGCCGGGCCAATGGCGGGCGAGCGGAATCGATCCCGAAGGTCTCGATCTTGTCGCCGGCGACGCGACGGCGCGGGCGGCCTTCCCTAAGCGGATCGCGACGCCGCTAGAGGCGCGGGAAGTTCTCGTGGCGCTCGCTCGCGCCGCGCGGGAAGCATGATCTAAACCCAAATCCGCTTCGCGTTTTGGCGATTATGCGCCGGCCATAAGGAACTGCGCGATCTCGTCCTTGAGCGACAGGCGCTTCTTCTTCAAATCTTCGATCGTCGCGTCATCGGCCGGCTCGACGTTGGTCTCCATGCGATGGATGGAACGGTTAAGCGCATGATATTCGTCGGCGATGCGGGAGAAATGGGCGTTGTTGACTTTCAGCGAATGGATCGCCGCGGCCTTCTCGGGAAATTCTTCGTGCAGCTCATGCGCGACATGACTCATTCTTCGGTCTCCAAACCTTGTTTATTCATCTTGCGGCGCGCCCGCGCCCCCTTTGCTCGCGCATGTTAGCCGCGTTGCGGCGAAGACGAAACGTTGCGCGCGCGCCTCGCCGTGCGGCCATGCGTCGCGCGCGTTTGGGGAGCCGCGCGAAATTCTTGCGCGAGCCCCTGAATTCGCTTGACGGGGGGCAAAGCCGCGATTAGGTTCCGCGCACTTTCGACAGGCCGTAAGTTCACGCCGTCGGCGAGCGCCTCGCTCTCGATCTTTCGAACTTAAACGCTGTCGCCTTGCCTGTGACCGCCAAGTGTAATTGGTAATCATCCCGCCGCCATGAGGCGACGGACAGGAAGGCACGATCCCGGTTCTCCGGGGTCCTCTGCGTCAGGAGCGCCTTGGCCCAGCGGCCATCGGCGCTTCGCTCGTTTGCGCATCCCTTTAGGATGCGCGGCCGGGTCATCCATGAAATCCGCCATTCGCGAAAGAGCGAAGGAC
>CAZCJY010000212.1:0-527 GCA_964498975.1 uncultured Methylocystis sp. | reverse complement strand
AAGCCGCGGCAAGCCCCGACCTATCGCGAGAAGGCCCGCCATCTCGGCGCCTGCCCGCAGAAGCGCGGCGTCTGCACGCGCGTCTATACGACGACCCCGAAGAAGCCGAACTCGGCGCTGCGCAAGGTCGCCAAGGTGCGCTTGACCAACGGCTTCGAGGTCATCGGCTACATCCCTGGCGAGGGCCATAACCTTCAGGAGCACTCGGTCGTGATGATCCGCGGCGGCCGCGTGAAGGACCTTCCGGGCGTTCGCTATCACATTCTGCGCGGCGTGCTGGACACGCAGGGCGTCAAGGACCGTAAGCAGCGCCGTTCGAAATACGGCGCCAAGCGGCCCAAGTAATTCAAGGCGCGCGAACGCAATCAACGGATGGCCCGGTCAAGCCCGGCCATGACGATGAGAAGAGAGATTAGGTCATGTCGAGACGTCACCGGGCGGAAAAGCGCGAAGTCATCGAGGACGCCAAATTTGGCGACGTCGTTCTCGCGAAATTCATGAACTCGATCATGTACGACGGCAAGAAG
>CAZCJY010000211.1:0-4719 GCA_964498975.1 uncultured Methylocystis sp. | reverse complement strand
CGGCCCATAAAGCAGCGCGCCTCGCGTCTTTGATAAATTTGGTCCCTTGCGGCGACCCTCCCGGTCGATATGGGAAGCCGCTCGGGGATGAAAAGAGGGCCGGACTCCGTGAGCGTCGCCTTTTCGATTTCGTTCGCCTAGACGTATTGTCGCAGCGTTTTTTCCGTCGGAGCCCTCATGCGTCTCGCCTCGCTATATCGCTATCCCATTAAGGGCTTGTCGCCGCAAAAGCTCGAAACCGCACAACTGGAGACGGACGGCTATTTTCCCGGCGACCGGCTGTTCGCTCTGGAGAATGGCCCGTCTGGCTTCGACCCGGCTGCGCCCGTTCACCAGCCGAAGGTGAAATTCCTCATGCTGATGCGCAATGGCGCGCTGGCGGGACTCTCGACGCGCTATGACGAGGCGGAGGGGACGCTCGCCATCGCGCAGGAGGGGCGCGAGGTCGCGCGGGGCGATCTTCGCGCAATGGGCGGGCGCGCCGCGATCGAAGCCTTTCTGACGGGCTTTTTGGGCGATGAGATTCGCGGCCCGGTCCGGCTGCTTGCGGCGCCGGAGGGCTTTCGCTTCACCGATTCGAAGTCGGGCTTCGTCTCGCTCGTCAATCTCGCGAGCGTCGCGGCGATCGCGAAGGCGCAAAAAGCCGTCGTCGATCCGCTGCGTTTTCGCGCCAATCTCTACATTGACGGCTTAGCGCCCTGGGCGGAAGCGGAATGGCCCGGCCGAACCGTCGAGATCGGCGGGGCGAGGTTCGAAGTTCTAAAGATGACTGATCGCTGCGCAGCGACCGGCGTCGAGCCGGGAACCGGGCGGCGCGACATGGACCTTGTGCAGACCCTGCGCCAGAACGTCGGCCATATCGACTGCGGCGTCTATGCGCGCGTCGCAAGCGGCGGGCGCATATCCGTCGGCGACGCGATCACCCTTGTCGAGACCGAAAAATTCGCTCAGTAGCGATCCGGCTCGAGGGGAAGTTCGCCGGTCTGCGGCGCATCCTCCTCGCGCGGCGCGCCGCCCGCTTCGTCCATCGGCGGGCGGGGACGCCGGCGCCGCCGTGAGCTCAGGTGATAATTGACGCCGCCCTCATGCTCGCGCGCGCCGCCGCGTTCGGGTTCGATATAGCCTTCCGGCGCTTCGCCTTCGCTGGGGGCGGGTCGGCCCACGGGCGCGGTGATGAAGGAAGGCAGACCAGCGCCTGACTGAACTTCGGGCGCGCTCGGCTCGGGGCGGGAATGAAAGCGGCGATTGTCGCGATTTCTGTCATAGCCCTGATGGCGCGGCGGGCGGTCCCCGCCTTCGACGTTGCGGTCGCGGCCGAATTGCGGCCGATCAGGTCGCTGCGGGCGCTCCACGCGCTCATTGCCGCGCATCTCGCCGATCGGACGCTCCTCGAAAGGCTGGGGCTGCGGTTGGGGCTGCGCGAAGTGCGGCTGGGGCTGCGGGGCGAAGGGCTGCGGCTGCGCCGGATAAACCGTCGGCGGCAGCCGCTCGGCGAGCGGCGCGAAACGGTCGGGAAGCGGCGTGAAGTCGTCGTCGTCGTCGACAACCTCGGTTTCGGCGGCCTCCATCTGCGGACGCGCAAAGCCGTTGACCTGCTGCTGCTGGGCGGCGGCGATCAGCCGGAAATAATGTTCCGCATGCTGTAGTAGGCTCTCGGCCATGATCGTGTCGCCGGACGACTGCGCGTCCCGCGCGAGCTGCAGATATTTCTCGGCGACGTGCTGAGCCGTGCCGCGAATCTTCACATCGGGGCCGTTCGACTCATATGAGCGCGTTAGCGGATTGGGGCCCTTGCGGCCGCTGCGTCCACGCATTCTCTTGTTGTTCTGGCCTGGTCTCATCAAACTCCCCGAAATGTTCGTAGGCTTGGCCGGCGCCCTCTGCCTGGCGGAGCAATGTCGCCGCTTAATTCCCATCGCCGGCGCCGGCATCGCGGAAGAGGATCGGCGTTGACGGCGATCCATGTCGCATGACGGCGATGCGTTGACGCGGCGTCGCTTCCTACAAGCTTCCCGGCGCGCGTCGATTCCCCTCTCGTCGGACCGCCGCCCGCCGGCCTCGCTATAGTCCTCGGGCCGGATTCGTCAGCGCAACTGCATGGCGTCGCCTATCGCGCGCGCGGCGACCGCCGCGGCAATCGAAGTGGCCTCACTCCGCCATTGTCATATCAGTTTCGACGTTGCTCCTGGCCGATCGTTTCCGGGCTTCCGTTCGCGAAGCGGAGCCAAAGCGTTTCGAGAGATCGCTCTCGTAGGCGACGACCGGCTGGACTTGAACTGACTATAGTAGAGGGGGCGCCCCCCAACAAGGCCGCGCACCCCGCGCGGGGCCGAAAAAAGCGATACTGTAGCCAATATGTCACGTCCGCGCCCCGGCGCGGCGGGCCGCCACCACCCGCTCGTGCCCGCCGGCGTCGCGCCCGACCCGCTCGATTTTGAAGCCCTGGGCGCCCAGAAGCGCCGCGACGCTGACGGCCTGGTCAACCCCAACCTCGAAGGCGACGATCGCGTCGTCGGCAAGCAGCCGCGGCAGATCGGCGATGATCTCGCGGTAGCGGTCGAGCCCGTCTTCGCCGCCGTCGAGCGCCAGGGCGGGATCGTAGAGCCGCACCTCCGGGTCGAGCGCGACGATGTCGCCGGCGCGAACGTAGGGCGGGTTGGACACGACGACGTCGAAGCGCGCGTCGAGCGCGTCGGCCCAGCGCCCGCGCAGCACGCGAGCTCGATCCAAGAGGCCGCAACGGGCGAGATTCCGCGTCGCAGCCGCGCAAGCCTGCGCGGAGAGGTCGACGGCGACGGCCTGCGCCGCCGGAAGTTCGCTGAGCAAGGCGCAGACGATCGCGCCCGAGCCGGCGCCGAGATCGAGAATGGAAAGCGGCTGGTCGCGCTTGTCGGCGACAAGGCTCAGCGTCGTCTCCACCAGCGTTTCCGTGTCGGGGCGCGGATCGAGCACGTCGGGCGCGACGACGAGATCGAGCGTCCAGAATCCGCGTTCGCCCAAAATGCGCGACACCGGCTCGCGCGCCGCGCGGCGCGCGGCGTAGCGGGAGAGCGTCTGCGCCTCCCCTTCGGAAAGCGGCGCGCGCGGCGCCATGGCGAGCTCCAGTCGCGTCAAATTGGCGGCGGCGCGCAGCAAAGCGCGCGCGTCGTCCTGCGCTTCGCTGACGCCGGCGGCGTCGAGATATTCCGCAACCGTCGAGATCGCCTGCGCCCGCGTCGGCTGTGGGTCGGCGGCTTTTTTGGTTGCGGCTTTCTTCCCGACGCTTAGCTTCATGTCTTATCCCTGCGTTGCGAGGAGCGTGGTCAGCCTTTTGGCGAAGGCTGCGGGGTCGAGCGGCGGTTCGCCGTCGGCGACGCGCGCGAGATCGAGCAGGAGATGCAAGCCGTCCGTCGCCGCGTCGCGGCCCTTGCCGCGCAAAAGCCTTGCCAGCGCGGCGATGGCGTCATGCCTGGGATTGATCTCCAGAATCGGCTTGCCGAAAATCGGCTGCTGCCCATGTTCGGCCAGAAGCCGCGCCAATTGCCGGTCGAGGCCCTTGTCCGCGGCGACAAGGCAGGCGGCGCTGTCCGTGAGGCGCGTCGAGACGCGAACGTCTTCGACATTCTCGGCGAGCGTTTCTTTCAGCGCGGCGACCAGATCGGCGACGTCCGCCGCCGGCGCGGCGTCAGGCTTGGCCTCCTCGACAAGCGCGATCGCGTCGATGTCCGCTTGTCCTTGCGTCACCGACTTGAACGGCTTGCCGTCGAAGCCCAGCGCGCTCGTCACCCAGAAGGCGTCGACGGCATCGTCGAGGAGCAGAACTTCGACGCCTCTGGCGCGGAAGCCTTCAAGCTGCGGGCTGGCCGCAAGCCGTTTCATGTCGTCGCCCGTGATGTAATAGATCGCTGTTTGGTTTTCCCGCAGATCGGCGACGTAATCCTTCAGCGTGCGGGTTTTCTCTTGCGACTTCGTCGAGGCGAAACGCGCGATCTCGAATAGCGCGTCGCGCCGACTCGGGTCTTCATGCAGGCCTTCTTTCAGCACCGCGCCGAAGTTTTTCCACACCTGCGCGAATTTCTCCGGCTCGCTTTCCGAAAGCTTCGTCAGCTCTTGCAGGACGCGCGTGGCGATCGCCTTGCCGATCGTGGCGACGACGGGGCTTTTCTGCACCATCTCGCGCGAGACGTTCAGCGGAATGTCGGCGCTGTCGACGACGACGCGCATGAAGCGCAGCCACGCCGGCAGCAGCTCCATGTCGCGCGAGATCAGGACGCGGCGCACATAGAGCTTGGATTTGCTCTTGCGCGCCGGGTCGAAGAGATCGAGCGGCCGCGCGCCGGGAACGAAGGCGAGCACGGTATATTCGTTGCGTCCTTCCGCGCGCCAATGGACGATCAGCGCCGGCTCGTCGAATTGTCCCGATAATTGCCGGTAGAAGTCGACATATTGCTCCTGCGCGATTTCCGCCTTCGGTTTCGTCCACAGCGCGGCTCCGTCCGCGATTCGGCGCGGCTCCTCGCCCGGGGCGGCGATCAGGTCGATCGGCGCGGCGATCGCGCCGGAATGTTCGCGCACGACGCTCTCGACGCGCCAGGCGTCGAGAAATTCGTCGCTGTTGGCGTTCAGATGCAGCGTCACCTGTGTTCCGACGGCCGGCGCCTGATCAAGCGCAAGCGAGGCGATCTGGTAGGAGCCCTTGCCTTGCGACGTCCACAGCCACGCCTCGTCGGCTCCGGCGCG
>CAZCJY010000210.1:0-4761 GCA_964498975.1 uncultured Methylocystis sp. | reverse complement strand
CCTGAAACAGCGGCCAGCCGCCATGCGCGCCCTGCGTGCGGCGCAGATAAACGGCGATCTTGCGCTCGAGCTCGTGATCGACCGGCTCGGCGCGATAATGGCGCATCAGCACATATTCGGCGGGAATGGTGCAGTCGGCTTCCAGCTCGAAACACCAATGGCCCTCGCTTTTGCCAAGTGAGAGCAGCGCGCGCTTGGCGCTTTGAATGCTTTCTTCCAGCGCCTGGGCGGGAAGGGGAGCGAAATTATTTTCAACGCGCGCGGCTGCGGTCATTTCGGCCTCGATCTATCTATGGACGACGTCGACTAAGCGACGCGGAGCGTTGCGGGCTCCGCCGCGTCGCGATGCGGCTTGACGATAATTTCCACGTCCTGCCCGAGCGCGACGAGAAAGCGCAACAGCCTTTCGACGGAAAACTGCCTGAAGTCGCCATGCAGCATTTTTGAGACGTCAGGTTGTTTGACGCCGAAAATTTGAGCGGCCTCAACCTGCTTCAGGCCGCGCTCCTTCAACAGCGCATCGATCTTGCCGACAAGTTGCGCCTTGAGGAGGCGATCATCGACGTTGGGCAGTCGGGAGGTGAACGCCATCGCCATAGGGTCGAACTATAGTGATCTGACTATATCGTCAATAGCCGCGGTTGGCTTGTTGATTGCTGTTCCAGGATCAAGGGCGGAAGAAAGCGGCGAGGCGCAACCCTGGCCGTGGCTACCCCGTAGCGCGGCGACGATCGGACTATTGGAAAAACAGGCGGGTTTCGCTCGATTGAAACGAAGTCTTAACCATCCGCCGTCGATGGTCTTTCGAGCGGAATGAGAGGAGTGAGCATGGCTACGAAAACGGAAGGCGAACGCGCACTGGCCGACCTCGAGGCCGGTAAGTTTTCGTTCCCGATGGTCGACGCCATCAGGGATCATGTGAACAAGCTAGAGACGGAGCTACAGCGCGTCAGCACGCTGCATGACGGCGCCGTCAACCAGCTCAGGCGGCAGGAATATACGATCTTGCGGCTCGAAGCCGAGTTGCGCAAGGTTAACGCGAGACTCTACGCCCTGCTGAAGGCCAATATTCTGACGGAGATCGCTCTGCGCGAGACGAAGCGCGGCGCCGTGAAGTTTGTCGAATTTCTCCCCGTCGCGCGCAAGCATGCCGAGGAAGGTTCGAAGGCGGCGCTGGCCTATCTCTCGACGATCGATCTTAAGGCCAAGTGCGAAACGCTGAAGGCGCATCCGATGACCGAGAAGGCGCTCGCCTGGCTTGCGAATATTGATCTGGCCGCCGAGTGGGCGAAGCTGAAGGCGCATCCGCTGACCGAGAAGGCGCTCGCCTGGCTTGCGAATATTGATCTGGCCGCCGAGTGGACGAAGCTGAAGACGCATCCGCTGACGAAAAAGGCGCTGAGCGAGCTGCAGCCGGTCCTTCTCAAGGCGAAGGAATATCTGCCGGTCGCGCAAAAACAGGTCTTGGCGCTTGTCGAAAAGGCGATGGCTTATTTCGAAAGACTGCACAAGAAAGTCGCGTAATTCTAACGAGCGGGCAGGCAGCAGAGCTGCGCCCGCTCGCCGCTCGCTTGTTCAGATCCACTGCGCGAGTTCGACAGTGACGCCCTCAGGCCCTTCGATGAAGACCAGCTTGCGGGAGTGGAAATTCATTACCTCGTTTCGCGTCCGAAAGCCGGCCGCCCTGATTTTCGCGACCTCGGCTTCGATGTCGTCGACGGCGAAACAGACGTGGTTGAAGCCGATCTTGTGTAGGTCGCGAATGGCGGGATCGGGCAGGGGCTCCGGGTGGAGATATTTGAGTAGCTGGATTTCCGTTCGCGGCGAAACATTTTCCAGAACCAAAGTGACGTGCTCGGCCTTTAAGCCGGGAACGCCCATATAGCTGTCGAAGGGCGGGCCGGAGATGACGACCGACATCGCCTCGGCGAAGCCCAGCAGCGCGAAGAATTCTTTGGCGGCGTCGACGTCGCGCACGACGATTGTCAGGTGGTCGAAATTCTTCACCATGGAGTTTCCTCCGGCTCGGCCAATGATCATTCATTCGGATTGATTGGGCCAATGCCAAGCGGGTCGCAAGCTCGCGCCTCTTGTTCCCGAGACTATTGAACCAGTCATGGGCAGCCGTAGCCGGGCGCCTCAGGCGCCCGCCAATTCCGCCGCGCGATAGCCCGAACGTATCGATCCTTCGATCGTCGCGGGAAGGCCGGTATTCGTCCAGTCGCCGGCAAGGAAAAGATTGGGCCAGGAGGTGGTCGCGCCGGGGCGGCGCGCCTCCTGGGCGGGAGTCGCGGCGAAGGTCGCGCGCTTCTCCTTGACGATCTGCCAGGGCGGCAGCGCGGGCGGCAGGCCCGTCGCCACTGAGACTTCTCCCCAGATTTTTTGCGCCAGTTCCTCGCGCGGCGCGTCCATAAAACGGTCGGCGCCGCTGATCGTGACCGAGAGTCGGTCGTCGAAGGCGAAAAGCCATTCGGAGAGCGAGCCGATCATGCCGAGCAGCAGCGGTTGGCCCGCGGGCGGCGCGATTTTGAAATGGACGTTGAGAATGGCGCGATAGTCGTCCGGCGCGACGAGGCCGGGCAAAAGCTCCTGCGCGATCCAGGATGGCGCCGCCAGCACGACGCTGTCGCTCCCGGAAAGCGAGAACTCTTCATCGCCGAAGCGCAGCGCGCGAACGCACGCATTGTCGAAAGAGATTTCGCGCAGGCGCGCGCCGAAGCGCGGCTCAACGCCCTTCGCTTTCAACATGCGCCGAGCGGGCTCGATGAAGGCTTCGCCGAGGCCGTTTTTGGCGACGAGGGGGCGGCAGGCGGCCCCGCCGGCCGCCAGCGTCTCGCGCAGAACCGCGCCGGCGAGCGTCGCGGAGGCTTCGCGCGGCTCCGTATTGAGCGCGGAGAGCATCACCGGGCGCCACAGTTTTTCGTAAAGCGCGCCGTCGCAATTCATCGTCTCGCCGATGGTCGCGCCTTTTTTCGCCCATAAGAGTTTCGCGGCGTCGAGATAATCGAGCGGCCCCGTCCCCGGCACGCGCCGGTCGGGCGCGAAAATCCACCACGGAAGGCGCGAGGCGTTCGGGTGCAGCCGCCAGCGCTCGCCGCTGCGCGCATCGAGAAAGTCGAAGACGCATTCGTTTGGGCCGACGAGCGCGTCCTCGGCGCCGATGCGGCGGGCGTAATCGCGCGCGGCCCTGTTGCCGGAGAGCAGCAGATGATTGCCGTTGTCGATCGTCAGGCCCAATGTCGCATCGAAATAGGAGCGGCAGCGCCCGCCGGCCATCCGCGCGGCCTCATAGAGCGCGACGCGCCGTCCCGCGTCGACGAGACGCACAGCGCAGGCGAGCCCGGCGAGACCCGCGCCGATAATGTGAACCGTTCCGCTCACGTGAAGGCGTGTCGCAAGAAAGCGCCAATGAGCCTGAGCCGCGACACGTGCACGGGGGCGCGCGGCGGCGCGAAGCCGCGGACCGCGAGATTGTCGAGCATCGAGCGATAACCGGCGGCCATCAGATATGGCGCCTTGACGGACCGCTTCGGCAGGCCGGCCATCACCAGCTCGGCCTGATCATAATGTTCGCGCGCGCGACCGAGGACCGGCGCGCAAGCGTCATCGATCGCGGGATGCGAGAGCACGGCGTGCGGCGCATGGTTCGTGACGCCGACCGCTTCGAGCGCCTCGCGCGGCAGATAGAGCCGCCCGCGCGCCGCGTCCTCGTCGAGGTCGCGCAGAATATTGGTGAGCTGCAAGGCGCGTCCGAGATGATAGGCGAGAAGCTTCGGCCCGGTGGGCAGATCGCATTCGGCGCCCTCGATCCCGTCCGCGAGGCCGAAGGCGCGAACCGACAGCCGCCCGACGGCGCTGGCGACGCGGTCGCAATAGAGTTCGAGCTTCTCCCAATCGGGCGCGCGAATGTCTTCATCGACGTCCATCGCCATGCCGTCGATCACCGCCTCGAAGTCGGCGCGGTCGAGCCGGAATCGACGCACCGGCTCGGCGAGAAAGCCCACGCGCGGTCGGATGCGGCCGGCGTAAAGCTCGTCAAGATCGCTGCGCCACTGGTCGAGCGCGGCGCGGCGGATCGCGCGGTCGCCTTCGTCGTCGGCGATGTCGTCGACCGCGCGGCAGAAGGCGTAAATCGCGAACATGGCGTCGCGGCGCGGCGGCTCGAGGATGCGCATCGCCAAATAGAAGGAGCTTTTGGTCGCGATGGCGCGCGTCTGCGGCGTTGCGGCGTCGGCGAATGCGTTCATGCTCATCAACGAACTCTTGAACGCGCGTTTCGGCGAACGTCTGGAGCGGCGTCCGCGAGGACGCGGCGCGGGCGCGCGACGCGGCGCATGAGCGCGCCAAGGGTGCCGACGGCCCCTTTCAGCGCGAAGCCGAACTTATCCTCATGGACCTTCTCGCTCAGCGGGTCGGCGACGGCGAGCCGCGCGACGAGCTTCTCCGCAAGACTCTGGATCGCGCCGACCTCCATGGCGAGCCGGACATCGTCGATCAAATCCGCGAAGGGGCGCGATTGCTCGAGGAGCCGCGCGGTCTTTTCGTTCAGGTCGCGGATCGTCGCCAAAAGCGGCGCCGGCGCCGCCGGCTCGGCCAGCATGTCGACGCGCGCGCCATGCGCTTCAAGCGATTCCTGCGTCAGATACACCCGATCGAGGTTGCGGTAATCCTTGGCGCAATCCTGCAGGTGATTGATGACCTGCAGAGCGGCGCAAAGCGCGTCATTGGCGGCCCAAACGCGGCCTGCGTCCTCGCCATGGA
>CAZCJY010000209.1:0-4788 GCA_964498975.1 uncultured Methylocystis sp. | reverse complement strand
CGCTGACGGCGGCGTCATTCTTGTCGATCGCGGTTTTCTTCCCAATTCGAAGGCGATGAACGCCGCGCTTCGCGCCCCTCCCGCCGGTGAGACGACTATTATCGGGGTGATGCGTGCGCCGCAAAGCCGCAACGCTTTCACGCCCGCCGACGAGCCGGCGCGGGGTCTTTTCTACACGCGCGACCCGGCGGCGATCGCGCGCGCGTTGGGGTTAACGGAGGCGGCGCCGTTCGCGCTCGCGCTGGAGGCCCCTATCGGGAGCGGCGAGGGGCCGCGTCCACTTCGGGGGGCGCCGGAGATCGTTAACAATCACCTTTCCTACGCCTTCACATGGTTCAGCCTGGCGCTGGGGCTTGTCGTCGTTTTCGCCCTATATGCGCGCGGCGCGCTCAGGCTGGCGGCCTCCGAAGGGCCGTGACGCCGCCCTTGCGGGGCCGCCGAATATGTTATGAAAAGGCCCTGACAGGCGCGTCGCGAGCGGCGCGTTCTTCCAATCGATGGATCGACGGTTGCGCTATCTTTCGACGCGCGGCGAGGCCGCGCAGCTTGGCTTCGACGATATTTTGCTGGCGGGGCTCGCGACCGACGGCGGGCTCTATACGCCGCTCGCCTATCCGCATGTCGCGCCGAGCGAGATTGCGGCGCTGGCCGGCCGGCCCTACGCCGAGGCGACGGCGCAGCTCATCGCGCCCTATCTGAGCGAGACCTTTTCGCCCGAAATTCTGCGCGCGCAGACCGAGAGCGCCTATGCCGGGTTCCGTCACCGCGCCATCGCGCCGCTGACGCAGATCGCCGACAATCTCTTCGTCCTCGAACTGTTCCACGGCCCGACGCTCGCCTTCAAGGATCTGGCGATGCAGCTCCTGGGGCGCATGATGAATCATGTGCTCGAGAAGCGGAATTTGCGCGCGACCATCGTCGGCGCGACCTCGGGCGATACGGGCGCGGCGGCGATCGAAGCCTTTCGCGGGCTGGATCGCGTCGACGTCTTCATCCTGTTCCCGCACGGACGCGTCTCCGACGTGCAGCGCAAGCAGATGACGACCGTCGCCGACGACAATATTCACACCATCGCGCTGCAAGGCTCCTTCGACGACGCGCAGGCGATCTTGAAGCGGCTGTTCCGCGACGCGGCGTTTCGCGCCCGCGTCGGTCTCGCCGGCGTCAATTCGATCAACTGGGCGCGCGTCGTCGCGCAAATGGTTTACTATTTTACGAGCGCCGTTGCGCTCGGCGCGCCGCATCGCCATATCTCCTTCGCCGTGCCGACAGGAAATTTCGGCGATGTGCTCGCGGGCTATGTCGCCAAACATATGGGGCTGCCGGTCGAGCGGCTCATCGTCGCGACCAACGCCAACGACATTCTGGCGCGCGCGCTGGCGAGCGGACGCTACGAGCCGCGCGGCGTGACGCCGACGCAGTCGCCGTCGATGGATATTCAGGTGTCCTCGAATTTCGAGCGGCTGATGTTTGACGCTTGCGCGCGCGATCCGGCCGTCATCCGCGCGGCTTTCGCCTCGCTCGATCAATCCGGCGCATTCGACATTCCCGCCGCGGCGCTCGCGGCGATCCGCGCCGAATTCGACGCCCAGTCGGTCGGGGAGGCGGAGACGACCGACGAAATCGCGCGCAGCTGGCGCGACGCGGGCTATGTGCTCGATCCGCACACCGCGACGGGCGTGCGCGCCGCGCGCGCGCGGCTCAGCAAGGACCCTGCGACGCCGGTCGTCGCGCTTTCGACCGCGCATCCTGCGAAATTTCCAGACGCCATCGAGCGCGCCACTGGGTTGCGCCCGAAATTGCCTGAAAATATTGCGGCGCGACTTGACGCGCCGGAGCGATTCACGATTCTTGAAAACGACGATATGCGCGTCGCCGCCTTTATCGCGGAGCGTGCGCGCGCGGCGAAAAACTGACAAGGTCTGGCAAGGTAAGAGATGGCGATATTCAGCGTAATCGGACGCCGCGATTTGCCGATCCGAGGCGACGGCGTCTATTTGCGCGCGTCCGAAATGCGCGATTACGCCGAATGGGCCGAACTGCGCGAGAAAAGCCGCTCCTTCCTCACGCCTTGGGAGCCCTTGTGGCCGATCGACGATCTGACACGCGCAAGCTTTCGCTATCGCGTTCGCCGTCACGCCGAGGAGATGGCGCGCGACGAAGCCTATTCCTTCTTCATTTTTCGCGAAGAGGACGACGCGCTGATGGGCGGCCTGTCCTTCGGCCATGTGCGGCGCGGCGTGTCGCAGGCGGCGACGCTCGGCTATTGGATGGGCGAGCCTTACGCCGGCAAGGGCTATATGAGCCGCGCCGTGCGCACGGCCTGCGCCTATGCTTTCGAAAAGCGCGGCTTCCATCGCATCGAAGCGGCCTGCCTGCCGACCAACGAACCCTCGAAACGATTGCTGGAGCGCGTCGGTTTCAAACAGGAGGGCTATGCGCGCTCCTATCTCAACATCAACGGGCAGTGGCGCGACCATCTCTTATATGCGCTGCTCGAGACGGATCCTGCGCCGATCGGCGCGCCGTCGGCCGCATGACGATTCCGAACGTCGAGACGACGCTTGTCGGCGGCGCGCAGGCGGCGCGGCTCGATCTTCACGAGACCGCGCGGCTGATGTGCGACCTCGCCCGCGCGCCAGCGCGGGAGGAGGGGCCATATTATCTCACCTCCGTCAATGGCGAGGCGCTGGCGCGCCGCGCAATGGACTCTGACTTCGCGGCGCTGATCGACTGCGCCGATCTCATCAGCGCCGACGGGCAACCGCTGATCGCCGCCTCGCGTCTCTTGTCGAAGCGGCCGCTGCCAGAGCGCGTCGCGACGACCGATCTCTATCCGATCGTCGCGCGCATGGCGCAGGACGCGGGCGTGAGTTTCTATCTTCTTGGCGCGAGCGAAGAGGTGAACCGCGCGACTTTCGAGGCGACGAAGCGCGACTATCCGCGCCTCGACATTCGCGGCCGTTCGCACGGCTATCTCCAAGGCGCGGCGCTCGATGAAAAGCTCGACGAGATCAATGCGCTCGCGCCGGATATTCTTTGGCTCGCGATGGGCGTGCCGCTCGAGCAGCAATTCGTGCGCGACCATGCGCGTCGCTTGCGCAATGTGAAGATGATCAAAACTTCCGGCGGCTTGTTCGATTTCGTCGCCGGCGTCAAGAAGCGCGCGCCGCAATGGATGCAGAACGTCGGCCTAGAATGGGCGTTCCGGCTTGGGCTGGAGCCGCGCCGCCTGTTCAAGCGCTATCTGACGACGAATCCGATCGCGGCCTTTCTGCTGCTGACCAGAACGCGCTAACGCTCGCCCTTATGCCAGCGCCGCCTTCTGCAAAGCGACGAGGTCGGCGACACCATTTTGCGCCAGCGTCAGCATGGCCGACAGTTCATCTTGCGAAAACACCGCGACTTCGGCGGTCGCCTGAATCTCGACGAGGCCGCCCGAGCCGGTGATGACGAAATTGGCGTCCGTCTCCGCGGTCGAATCCTCCGCGTAATCGAGATCGATCACCGGCGTCGCATTGAAAATGCCGCAGGAGATCGCGGCGACATGGTCGCGCAGCGGGCTCTCCTTCACGATCGAGCGCGAGCGCATCCATTCGAAGCAGTCGTGGAGCGCCAGCCAGGCGCCGGTGATCGACGCGGTGCGCGTGCCGCCGTCCGCCTGAATGACGTCGCAATCGAGGACGATCTGGCGCTCGCCGAGCGCGGGAAGATTGGTCACGGCGCGCAATGAGCGGCCGATGAGCCGCTGAATCTCCTGCGTGCGGCCAGTGAGCTTGCCAGCGGAGGCTTCGCGCCGCGTGCGCGTATGCGTGGCGCGCGGCAGCATGGAATATTCCGCCGTCACCCAGCCGCGGCCCTGGCCGCGCAGCCATGGTGGCGGCTTATCCTCAAGCGAGGCGGCGCAGAGCACCTGCGTATTGCCGAATTTCACGAGGCAGGAGCCCTCGGCATAGCGGGCGACGCCCCGCTCGAAACTCACTTGGCGCATCTCGTCGGGCGCGCGTTTGCTGGGGCGCATAAGGACTCCGTGGCGTGTCGCTTGCGCCTTCTAACGCGCTTTGCCTGATGGTGGAAGCGCCGCGCGCTTGTGTCTTGCGCTCAAGCCCGCATGGTGAAACCATAAGGCAACGGGGCCGGATCAACCAGGCCCCGACAGATAAGGAGGGAGTGATGGGCGAAGCGTCTTCCCAAGGAGCGCATTCTCAGGGAGCGAGAGCGCAGGGTCCCCGGTTGATTGCGCTGGCGGGCCCTTTCCAATGCGGCAAGACTACCCTTCTGGAGGCCATTCTGGCCCATGCCGGCGCGATCCCCCGGCAAGGCGCCGTCGCCGCGGGGACGAGCGTCGGCGACGCCAGCGCAGAGGCGCGCGCGCATCAAATGAGCGTCGAGTCCAATGTCGCCACTGTCGACTATATGGGCGACCGCTATACTTTTATCGATCTGCCGGGCTCCGTCGAATTCGCCCATGAGGCGCGCAATATTCTGCCGGTCGTCGACGCGGCCGTCATCGTTTGCGAGGCGGATACGCGCAAGATTCCCGCGCTGCAACTCATTTTGCGCCAGCTCGAAGAGCTCGGCGTTCCGCATCTCATCTTTTTGAACAAGATCGATGTTGCGACGATCGACGTGCGCGAGGCGCTCAGCCTTCTGCAGCCGGCGTCGCGCACGCCGCTGCTGCTGCGTCAAATTCCGATCTGGAACAATGGCGTCGCCATCGGCTTTATCGATCTCGCGCTTGAGCGCGCCTATGTCTATCGCGAGCATGCGCCTTCCGAGGTCGTCGAA
>CAZCJY010000208.1:0-4853 GCA_964498975.1 uncultured Methylocystis sp. | reverse complement strand
TCCGTTCGGCGCGCATTTTTTTTGGCACATGCTGAACGCCTGCGTGCTCTGGCTACTGCTCCGGACGGCGATTATCGCCCATGCCAATCGCGATCCTCAGGCGACGCCGATCCAGAAAGCGAAAGAGCCGACGGCGGCGTGAGAGGCCGCGAGCGGCCAGACATTGCGCGTGAAAAGATACGCCACGCTCCACGCAAGCCCCGCGAAGAACGTATTCGCCAGTAGGATCGGATCGCTGTAGGCGCAATGCATGAGCGAAAAAACGGTCGACGAAAACAAAACGTATTGCCTTTCGCTCATCTGCAGCCGGTCCGTGATCAGCTTTGGCACCGACCGGCAGACGATTTCCTGGCACGGGCTGGAGACGAGCGCGTAAAATGGCGCGAAGGCGATCCAATTCGGCGGCGGATTCGAGAGGCTAAGAAATTGAGCCTCGATCACGATCCCCGCCACAAGAAGGGCGGTGAGCGCGCCGCAGATAAGCCAGTGGCGCGCGACCCGAGGCGCGCCGAGTCCCAGTTCCGCAAGGGAGAAGCCTCCCAGCACGCATGCGGCGATGCAGAGCATGGAAACGACGAGCAGCGCTTCAAACCGAAAATTGAACGATAGCGCGCCGCTGCGAATCGCAAGGCTCGGCGCAAGCAGGAGAAACAGGAAGGCCAGGAGCGGGGCCAAGGATCGCAGATTGAGCGTCATAAAAGCGTAACATATATGACAGCGTCACAGTTCCCAGATTTGCGGCCCGAGCAGCGGTCGCGCGCCCGGCAGGAGATCGACGGCGTGATTTTTTCGCGCCAGTTGCGTGTGCGGCGCCGAACGAGAAGCGGCTCGCCTCAATAAGAGCTCAAAATATCAATGGGTAAGTGTGATAAGCCGCGCCTTGACTTAATGAATCCCCAGAAATATGTTGCGCGCGGCTCGAAAGGGCTTGGCCGTAGGGCCGAGGTTTTTCGCGCCGTCTCCTGAACCGGTAAGCACCTCCCCACACGCGCCGTCGCGCCATCGTTGATTTTTCGCGCGTCTATAAACGCGCGACGGAGAACGCCGATGAGCGACGAGGACGAGGACAAGGAAGAGGCGGAGCAAGCCGCGCTCAACGCGCGGCTAGAAAAGCTCAACGCGGCCTTGCGCAAGGTCGATGAAGAGCAGGCCGCGCGAGACGTGCCGCCGCCCGAGCGCAAAGGCTTCACGCGCGCGATGCGCGTCGGCCTCAACGCTTTCTCCGAGTTCGTCGGAGCGGTCGTGGTGAGCGCCTTGATCGGCTGGCAGGCCGATGAATGGCTTGGGACCAAGCCGTGGCTGTTGATCGTGATGCTCGGTCTCGGCGTCGCGGCGGGATTTTGGAACGTCTATCGCGTGGCGAAACCGAAAGCGCCGGGCGAGGACAGTGAAGACAGGGGCGCGGTCTAGCGCTTTTAACAGGGCCGGACGGAAACGTCCGGAAGAGGGCGATGAATCCGGAAGAAGCAGCCGCAAAGCCGAACCCCATTGAGCAGTTCGAGCTGCATCGGCTGTGGCCTTTCGAGATCAACGGCATCGAGACGTCCTTCACCAACGCTTCGCTCTTCATGCTGCTCGCCGCGCTCGGCGTCGTCGCGCTGATGATTCTCGCCACCTCGAAAAAGGCGATCGTGCCGGGCCGCATTCAGGCGATGGCCGAGATGCTCTACGAATTCGTCGCGGGCATGGTCCGCCAGACCGCGGGGACCGAAGGGATGAAATTCTTCCCCTTCGTCTTCACGCTGTTCTCCTTCATCCTCATCGCCAATCTCATCGGCCTCGTGCCCTACACTTATTCAGTGACGAGCCAGATCGTCGTGACGTTCGCCTTCGCCGCGCTCGTTATCCTGATTGTCGTCCTCTATGGCCTCTATCGCCACGGCTTCGGCTTCCTCAACCTCTTCGTGCCGCATGGCGTGCCTCTGCCGGTGCTCGTCGTGCTGGTGCCGATCGAGATCATCTCTTTCCTCTCGCGCCCGGTGTCGCTCTCCGTCCGTCTTTTCGCCAATATCCTCGCGGGCCACATCACCCTCGCCGTGTTCGGCGGCTTCGTCGTGATGCTGCTCGGCGCCGGCGCCTGGGCGGCGCTCGCGCCCGTGCCGCTCCTCGCCATCGTCGCGCTTTACGCGCTCGAACTGCTCGTGGCCTGTCTGCAGGCTTTCGTGTTCAGCGTTCTCACATGCGTCTATCTGAACGACGCAATCCACCCGGGCCACTGATAAACATCCAACAATAAACGTCGCCCCATTCAGCAGGAGAAGTACATGTCAGAAATGCAACTCGTCGGCGCCGGACTAGCGGCGATCGGCACCGGCGCGGCGGCGATCGGCGTCGGCATCATCTTCGGCAATTTCGTCAACGGCGCGCTGCGCAACCCGTCGGCGGCCGCGAGCCAGTTCACCAACGCCATCATCGGCGCGGCGCTCGCCGAAGGCCTGGGCATCTTCGCCTTTCTGATCGCGATCCTGCTATTCCTTAAGGCGTAGCGTCGCGGCGATCGGCTCGCTCGGACGACGCCGGGTTGGCCGCGCATTGCGAGAAATTCGGCGACGCGCCGTCGCGTCGCCGCATCCATACGGATATTGGATAAACGCCATGGCGATCATCTCTTCCGCCTATGCCGCCGAGGGCGAGCAGGAAACACACGAGTCGGTTGGCGCGGGCGAAGCCCATCACGAAGGCGCCTTTCCGCCCTTCCAGACCGAGAATTTCGCGCCGCAGCTCTTCTGGCTCGTCGTGATCTTCGGCCTGCTTTACGTGCTCATGTCGCGCATTGCGCTACCGCGCGTCGGCGGCATTCTCGAAAATCGCGGCGCCAAGATCGGCGCCGATCTCGACGCGGCGCGCGAGCTGCAGTCGAAAGCGCAGGCCGCCGCCGCGGCCAATGACCAGAATCTGCGCCAGCGGCGCGAAGAGGCGCAGGCCATCGGCCGCGACGCGCAGCAGAAGATCGCCGCCGAGACCGCAAAGCAGCGCGCGCTCGCCGAATCGCAGGCCGCGGAAAAAATCCGCGCGGCGGACGAGCGCATCGCGGGGGCCAAAATGCAGGCTTTGGCGAATGTCGAACAAATCGCCGTCGACGCCGCCGCTTCGATCATCGAAAAGCTCACCGGCGCGAGCGTCGACAAATCCGCGCTCGCCGAGCATCAGGCGCCGCCGTCGAGCTGAGGAGAAGAGTTCCATGCATTTCGACGCGGAATTTTACGTCGCCGTCGGCTTCACCATCTTCGTGCTCGTGCTGCTCTGGGTCGGCGCGCATTCGAAACTGGCGGCCGTCATCGACGCGCGCATCAATCGCATCAAGGGCGAACTCGCCGAGGCAGAGCGTTTGCGCGCCGAGGCCGAAACGCTTCTTGCTTCCTTCGAACAGAAGCGCGCCGACGCCGAGGCCGAAGCCAAGGCCATCGTCGCGCAGGCGAAGGATGAGGCGGAGCTGATCGCCGCCGAGGGCCGCCGTCGTTTGGACGAATTCTTGGCGCGCAGCGTCAAGCAGGTCGAGCAGAAGATCGCGCAGGCCGAAGCGCAAGCCTTCGCTGAAGTGCGCGCCGCGGCGGCCGATGCGGCGGTGAAGATCGCCGAGCGCTCGCTCGCCAAGGGCGTCGAAGGCGGCAAGGATTTCGTCGCGGACGGCATCAAGGAAGTGAAGTCGCTGGCGCATTAAGCGCCACGCGTTTCAGACCAGCGTTTCAGACGGGCTTCTCTCCAGCGCCGCGCGTTCAATTGCGCCGGCGCTTTTTTTCGCGCGCCGGCTTTTCAGCGCCGCCTTGCGTGAAGCCCACGAGAATTTCGTAGTCCTCCTGAGCGCGCGGACTCATGACCGCAATCGTCACGGGATCCGCGACGATGCGGAATTCCGCACGTGTTCCGCCTGCTGGGATCGACGCGCTGACGCGATAGACCTTCGACGAGACGATCTCGTCGTCTTTCTGACGGCGCACGGCGATGCGCAGATTGGCGCCGTAGGTCCCGGGCTGGCCGACCGCGCCGAGCATGGCGGCGCCTTCGACGCCGATCCTTATCGTCAGGCGATCGCCGTCGATAACGCATTCGCGCGCCGTCTCGCGGATGGAAAGCTGATAGCGAACGCTGGCGCTGTCCGCTTCAGGCGGGGAGCGCAGCATCGCCGCGCCGGGGTCGAGAAAAATTTCAGGACAGTCGGGCGTCACGCCGGGGGGCGGGGGTTCGCCTTGCTTGCCGCCCAAAATGCTCGGCACGCCGATCTTCGGCAGGTCGAAAGCCTCGGCGGCGCGAAGCGGCCACAAGGCCAAGGCGGTCGAGAATGCGATCAAGGATATTCTGTTGCGATTGGTCATCTTCCGGCTCATCGCGTTACGGCAATTTCGCATATCCGTCCTTAAATCCCTGCAAGGTCAGCGGCAGTCCGATGCCTTCTTCGGGAACCTGATGGATGATGAAGGTCGCGGTCTTGCCGGTCTTCATCTGATCGATCAGCTTATCGTCCACGACAACTTCGGCGACGCAGCCGGTTGGCAGGCATTTGACGAAGCCGGCGCGGCCGATGTCGGTCTGGTCGATCTTCAGGCCGAGGCCATTGGGCAACAGCACGCCGAGCGGGGCGATGACGCGCAGCAGTCGGCTCTTGCCGTCGCTTGTCTTGAGAACGATGACGACGAGATTGACGTTGCTCTTATCCTCGGCGACGACGCTTTGGATCAGCGCGCATTGCTCGGCTGAGGCGCCGGCGGGGGTTTCGCAGCGAATCTCCCAGTCGCCGAATTTTGATTTCACGACGCCCTGAGCATGAACGGCGCCCGCCGTCGTGGACAAGGCGAACGCCGCGATGAGCGGCGCGACCTGTTGTCGCAACAAATCCAACGATTTCGCAGTGCGCA
>CAZCJY010000207.1:3809-4904 GCA_964498975.1 uncultured Methylocystis sp. | reverse complement strand
GCGAGCTGCTGGGTGATCGAGGAGCCGCCCTGCACCACGCCCGAGGAGCGCGCGTTCACGGTGAGCGCGCGCGCCGTGCCGACCACGTCGATGCCGAAATGTTCGTAAAAGCGGCGATCTTCGGTCGCCAGCACCGCCTTGATCAGATGATCGGGATATTGCTCCAGCGGCACCGCGTCGTCATGCTTGATGCCGCGCTGGCCGACCTCGGCGCCGTAGCGGTCGAGGAAAGTGACGGCGAGATCGGTCTGTTTCAGCCAATTGTCGTCGCTCGTCATCTGGAAGGCGGAGGAGGCAAGCGCCATCGCGACGATGCCGGCGCCAAGGCCGAGCGTCAGCGCCTCGCAGGCGAGCTCCACGCCGACCCGGGAGAAGCCCGAGACGTGGAAGCGCTCCATGAAGGTCGAGTAGTCCTCATAGAGCTCGCGCGCGCGGCGCCCGCTCTGGAACATGGCGGAATCGATCAATGCGTCGATCGCCAGCAGAATCCGCGATACGCGCTTATATAAGGGCGAGGACTGCAAACGCTTCCACACGGCTCAAATGCTCCCCGCGCCGCTCAAACCCAGCGGCGCCGACCGACTTTAGCACTTTTTAAACCATCTTGACGACGGTGAGCGCCCCGCCTCATTGCCGTTATGGTTTACGTCAGAAGATGCAAACGCGAAAGATAAGTATGGCGCGCAAAAAAGGCGAAAATGGCCAAGGAGACGCCCCCGCGCCTTTCTGGGAAAAGCCGCTTGCGGAGCTGAACCGCGCGGAATGGGAAAAGCTTTGCGACGGCTGCGGGCGCTGCTGCCTCGTGAAGCTGGAGGACGAGGACACCGGCGCGACCCACCACACCAGCGTCGCCTGCAAATTGCTGGACCGGGAGAGCTGCCTCTGCGCCGATTATCCACAGCGGCGCAAATTCGTGCCCGACTGCGTGCGGCTGACGCCGAAGAAGCTCGAAGGAATCCGCTGGCTGCCGCCGACCTGCGCCTATCTCCTACGCTTTCAGGGCAAGCCGCTCCCGCCCTGGCATCCGCTGATCTCGGGCGATCGCGAGAGCGTGCATCGCGCCGGCGTGTCGGTGCGCGACCGGGTCGAGGCGGG
>CAZCJY010000207.1:0-3799 GCA_964498975.1 uncultured Methylocystis sp. | reverse complement strand
GGGCGAAGACGAGGTCGAGACCGACGATCTGCCGGATTTCATCAGGCTTTGGCCGAAACGCTGGCCGAAGAAGGCGCGATGGTGAGAAAATTTTCGCTTCTGGAATTTATTCCTTGACAGCGGGACGGTAGTCCTATAGACAAAGGACATGCTCCATAATTGCGCTTGAGCGGCGCGAGACAAATTCCGGCGCGGCGGCCTCTCCTCCCCCTGTTCCCCGCGCCTTCTCGATCCCCTCGTCCTCGACGCTTCTCGCGTTCGGGGCCGAGGGGATCGCTTTTTCAGACGGTCGTCACCATCGCGCCTGTCATTCCCGATACGCGCGAGCGGAAAGACTTTCCCTAATGTCATTCCCGCCGCGCGCGAAGCGCGTGATCGGGAATCCAGCGCAACATCTAAAACGCTTGTCGTTGCTCTGGATTCCCGATCAGGCCTTCGGCCTGTCGAGAATGACATGCCCAACGATTAGTTGTTGAGGTCGAAATAGAGGTCTTTCCAGGTGGGATTGAACGTCTCGATCAAGTCGAGCTTCCATCGCCGCTCCCATTTCTTCAATTGCTTTTCCCGTGCGATGGCTTCGTTCACGTCGCCATAGGTTTCATGCCAGACGAGCATGTGAACATTATATCGCGATGTGAATCCTCGGGCCTGTTTGGTTTTGTGTTCATAAATGCGCCGGGGCAAATCATTGGTCACGCCAATATAAAGCGTGCCGTTTCGCTGGCTGGCGAGCATATAGACGAAATAGCTTCTATCCATCTTCGATGCTTCCAGCGCGTGTCATTCCCGACAGGCCGAAGGCCTGATCGGGAATGACAAACCTCATCGCTTTAGCAAATCAGACTCATAAGTCGCCAACTCATTCGGAGACTGGCTGATGGCGGCCAAATCCGTCCCGCCCGCGCGCGAAAAAATCGCGCAGGCGAAGCTTCTCTATGACTCGGGCGTCGCGCCGATCCCCGAAATTCTGAAGCTGCTCGGCATGAACGTCGGACAGTTTCGCCGCTTTCGCGAAAACAATGGCTGGCCGCTGCGCGCTTCCGCCTGCGCGCCGAAGAAAGCGCCCAAAGAGGCGCACGCCGTAAAACGCCGTGGCGATGCGCGCGGCCTGATCGCGCGGCTCGAAGACGCGGTCCAGCAAGAATTCGCCCGCGCCGAAGCGGCGCTCGCCAAACATGCGCCCAAAAGCATCGAGGCGAGCGCGCGCACCCTGGCGAGTCTTGTGAAGACGCTCGCCGAATTGAAGCGCATGCGGCGCGAAGCTGACCAGAATGAGGACGGCGCAGTCAATGACAGCGACGCAGCCGCCGGCGACGCGCATGACGAGCCGCCGCGCGAATTGGCCGAACTCCGCGCGGAGCTTACTCGACGGCTTGAGCGCCTGCGCGGCGAGCGGCCGACTGACTGAGGCGCTGGACGGCTTGAGCGCGCGCGAACTGGCGCGGCTGCTGAACGACTGGGAATTCGTCGCGCGCAAGGAACAATGGCCGCCGGAAGGCGACGGACTGCCCTGGCGCCTGTGGCTCATTCTCGGCGGACGCGGCGCCGGCAAGACGCGCGCCGGCGCCGAATGGGTGAAGGGCCTGGCGCTGGGGCGTCCGCAATTCGCCACAAGGCCGCTCGGGCGCATCGCGCTTGTCGGCGAAACGGCGGCGGATGTGCGCGAGGTGATGATCGAAGGCGTGTCGGGACTGCTCGCCGTGCATGGGCCGCGTGAGCGGCCGCGCTGGGAGGCGACGCGCAAGCGGCTCGTGTGGGACAGCGGCGCCGTGGCGCAGGCCTTTTCGGCGGAAGACCCGGAAAGCCTGCGCGGGCCGCAGTTTCACGCCGCCTGGTGCGACGAACTCGCCAAATGGCGCTACGCCAGGGAGACATGGGACATGCTGCAATTCGGCTTGCGCGTCGGCGACTGGCCGCGACAGCTCGTGACCACCACGCCGCGCCCGCTGCCGTTGCTGAAAGAACTGATCGCG
The DNA here is from genome assembly GCA_964498975.1 of uncultured Methylocystis sp. Classification (GTDB taxonomy): domain Bacteria; phylum Pseudomonadota; class Alphaproteobacteria; order Rhizobiales; family Beijerinckiaceae; genus Methylocystis. The sequence goes on along the minus strand of CAZCJY010000207.1, from coordinate 1,826 downwards.
CATCCCGCAAGCGTGGTGACGCGGGCGCTGACGCGCGAGAACGCCGCCAATCTCGCGCCCTCATTTCTCGAAAGCGTCGTCGCGCAATATGCCGGGACGCGGCTTGGGCGTCAGGAACTCGACGGCGAAATCGTCGACGAGCGCAAGGACGCGCTTTGGACCCGCGACATGCTGGAGCGCGCCCGGGTTCATGAGGCGCCGGCGCTGAAACGCATCGTCGTCGCCGTCGATCCGCCGGCGAGTTCGGGCAAGCGCGCCGACAATTGCGGAATCGTCGCTGCGGGAATCGAAGAGGGCGGCACGCTTTACGTGCTCGCCGACGCGACGCTTTCCGCCGCGCGTCCCGCGCAATGGGCGCGCGCGGCGATCGCGCTCTATCACAAGCTTTCCGCCGACGCGCTTGTCGCCGAGGTCAATCAGGGCGGCGAAATGGTGCACGCCGTGCTGAACGAAGCCGATCCATCCGCACCCGTGACGATGGTCCGCGCGACGCGCGGCAAATATTTGCGCGCGGCGCCGGCGGCGCAACTCTACGAGCAGGGACGCGTGAAACATGTCGGCGCCTTTCCGGCGCTCGAAGACGAGATGTGCGACTTCGGCGCCGACGGGCTTTCGTCGGGCAGAAGTCCCGACCGGCTCGATGCGCTGGTCTGGGCGATCACGGCGCTCGCGCTGACGCCGAAGACGCCGGAGCCGCGCATGCGGCGGGTGTGAGGCGCGAAATTCCCTCTCCCTTTGGGAGAGGATCAGGGTGAGGGGTTACGGCGTCAAACAGGACGCGAAACTTCTCACCGAAAAAACATCCATAGCCGCGCCCCTCACCCGACCCCGCTTCTCGGGGCCACCCTCTCCCTAAGGGAGAGGGGCGCGCGCCTCTTTACGTTTCTCTCGAGGACGTTGCATGCCCTCTCTTCTCTCGCGCCTTGTCGGCGCGCTCGCGCCCGCGCGCGAAATCAAATATTCGCGCGCGGCGAAGCTTCTCGCCATGCATGCGCTCGGACAGCCGCATTGGAGTGCGCGCAATTCGACGACGCTGACGCGCGAAGGCTATGAGCGCAACGCGGTGTGCCATCGCTGCGTGCGCATGGTGGCGGAGGCCGCCGCCTCGGTGCCCTGGCTCGTCTATGAGAGGCGCGAGGAGGCGATCGACCATCCGCTGCTTCATCTGATCGAGCGGCCCAATCCGCTCGACACGAGCGCCTCCTTCATCGAGGCGATCTGCGCCAATCTGCTGCTCTATGGAAACGCCTATGTCGAATCCGTCCTGATCGACGAAGAGCTTCGCGAACTTTATGCGCTGCGGCCAGACCGCATGAGCGTCGAAGCCGGGCGGAACGGCTGGCCCGCGGCCTATGTCTATCGCGCGCTCGGGCAGGAAGCACGCTACGAAATGCGCGGCGAAGGCGTCGAGCCGATCCTGCACATCAAATTCTTCAATCCGCTCGACGACTACTATGGCTTTCCGCCGCTCGCCGCCGCGCAGGTGGCGCTCGACACGCATAACGCCGCGAGTTTTTGGAACAAGGCGCTGCTCGATAATTCCGCGCGGCCTTCGGGCGCCCTCGTCTATGCGGGGCCGGAAGGCGCGCATCTCACCGACGCGCAATTCTCGCGCTTAAAGGAAGAGCTGGAGGAGAATTTCTCCGGCGCGGCGAATGCGGGGCGCCCGCTGCTGCTCGAAGGCGGGCTCGACTGGAAGGCGCTGTCGCTTTCGCCAAAGGACATGGATTTTACCGAGTCGAAAGCGGGCGCCGCGCGCGAGATCGCGCTCGCCTTCGGCGTGCCGCCGCTGCTGCTGGGCCTGCCCGGCGACAACACTTTCAGCA
>CAZCJY010000206.1:695-4935 GCA_964498975.1 uncultured Methylocystis sp. | reverse complement strand
CCTTCCACGCTCGCGCGTCTGCGCGACATGGCGGAGGGAGACGTCTGGCTCGGCGCGACAATGCCGCGGCGCGGCGACGACAGGCGCCGTCTTGGCAAGCTCAAAGAGATCGCCGCGCGCGCGCAGACGCCTTTGCTCGCGACGAATGACGCGCTTTACGCCGATCCCGGCCAGCGCGACCTGCAAGACGTCGTGACCTGCATCCGCGAAGGCGTGACGCTGACGCAGGCCGGACGCAGGCTGGAGATCAACGCCGAGCGCCATCTGAAAACGCCCAGCGAAATGGCGCGTCTCTTCGCTGACGCGCCCGAAGCGCTGCAAGAGACCCAGAATTTTCTCGCCTGCGTCGATTTCTCGCTCGATCAATTGAAATATGAATATCCGGACGAACCCGTTCCGCCCGGCCGCAATGCGCAGGAGTGGCTTGAGGAATTGACCTGCCGCCACGCCGCGATGCGTTATCCGCAAGGCGTCCCCGAGAAAGTCGAGAGGCTCCTGCAAGAGGAATTGGCGCTCATCAAGTCGCTCGATTACGCGCGCTACTTCCTCACCATTCACGACATTGTGCGCGTTGCGGAGGACAAGGGGATTCTCTGCCAGGGACGCGGCTCCGCCGCCAATTCCGCGGTCTGCTATGTGCTCGGGATCACCAGCGTCGATCCGGCCGAGCACGATCTTCTCTTCGCGCGCTTCATTTCGCAGGAGCGCAAAGAGCCGCCCGACATCGATGTCGATTTCGAGCATGAACGGCGCGAAGAAATCATCCAGCATATTTACGCCAAATATGGCCGCGCGCGCGCCGGGCTTGTCGCCACCGTCATCAGCTATCGGCCGCGCAGCGCCATTCGCGAAGTCGGCAAGGTCTTCGGCCTCACAGAAGACGTGACGACCGCTCTCGCCAGCACGCAATGGAGCGGTTGGGGATCGGATATTCCGCAAGCCCATATCCGCCAAGCCGGCCTCGATCCCGAAAATCCCGTCATCCGCCGCGCCATTCATTTCGCCAAGCGGCTGCTCGGCTTTCCGCGTTATCTTTCGCAGCATGTCGGCGGCTTCGTACTGGCGCGCGGGCGGCTCGACGAGCTTACGCCGATCGCCAACGCGGCGATGCCGGAGCGCACCTTCATCGAATGGGACAAGGACGACATCGACGCGCTCGGCCTGATGAAGGTCGACGTGCTGGCGCTCGGCATGCTCACCTGCATCCGCAAGGCTTTCGACTATCTGCGCGCGCATGAAGGCAAGGACATGGGCCTCGCCGACATTCCGGCGGATGATAAAGCGACCTATGACATGCTGTGCCGGGGCGACTCCATCGGCGTCTTTCAGGTCGAGAGCCGCGCGCAGATGAATATGCTGCCACGTCTCAAGCCTCGCAAATTCTATGATCTCGTCATTCAGGTCGCGATCGTGCGGCCGGGACCGATCCAGGGCAATATGGTGCATCCCTATTTGCGCCGCCGCTCCGGGATCGAGCCTGTGACCTACCCCTCGCCCGCGCCGGAACATGGGCGGGCGGATGAATTGCGCGCGGTGCTCGAAAAGACCAAAGGCGTGCCGCTCTTTCAGGAGCAGGCGATGAAACTCGCCATGGTCGCGGCGAAATTCTCCGACATTGAAGCCAATCGTCTGCGCCGCGCCATGGCGACTTTTCGCAATGTCGGCACGATCCATCAATTCGAATCGATGATGGTCGAACGCATGACGGCGCGCGGCTATGAGCGCGATTTTGCGCAAAGTTGTTTCGATCAGATCAAGGGCTTCGGCTCATACGGCTTTCCCGAAAGCCACGCCGCTTCCTTCGCCAAGCTGGTCTATATTTCCTCCTGGATCAAATGCCGCTATCCGGCGATCTTCGCCTGCGCGCTGCTCAATTCGCAGCCCATGGGCTTTTACGCGCCGGCGCAGATCGTGCGCGATGCGCGCGAGCATGGCGTCGACGTGCGCGCCATCGATGTGAATTTCAGCGATTGGGACAATAGTCTGGAGCGCGCGGCGGATGGCGCATTGGCGCTGCGGCTCGGCTTCCGGCAAGCGGATGGCGTGCGTGAGAATGAAGGGAAGCGCATCGCCGAAGCGCGGATGAGGCCCTATGAGAGCGTCGAAGAGCTTGCACGGCGCGCAATGCTCGACGCAGCGACGTTGCGCGCGCTCGCTGACGCCGACGCCTTTCGCTCCTTGCGCAGCGATCGCCGCGAGGCTTTGTGGACCGTGCGGCGTCTGCCGGACGCGAAACCCCTGCCGCTCTTCGCCGCCGCCGAAGCGCGCGAACTCGCCGAGGAGCCGGATCCGCTTCTGCCGTCCATGTCGCTTGGCGAACATGTCGCGGCCGACTATCAGACGCTGCGCCTCTCGCTGAAGGCGCATCCGATGGCCGTGCTGCGGCCGATTTTCGCGCGCGAGCGCATAAAGGCCTGCGCGGAAATAAATGCCCTTGCCGACGGCGCATGGGCGCGCGCGGCGGGCGTCGTGCTGGTGCGTCAGCGCCCCGGCAAGGGCAACGCCATTTTCGTGACGCTCGAAGACGAAACCGGCATCGTCAATATCGTCGTCTGGGCGCGGCTGTTCGAACGCTATCGCCGGGAGACGATGGCGGCGCGGCTCATGCTGGTGGAAGGCCGGGTGCAGAAAAGCCCGGAGAATGTCGTGCATCTCATGGCGCAGCGGATCATCGACCGCAGCGCCGATCTCAACAGGCTATCGGACGCGCATCGCCCCGAAATCGCTTTGTCGCGCGCAGATGAATTTGCGCATCCGCAACATCCGCGCGGCGGCCATCCGCGCAATGTCCGCATCCTGCCGAAGTCACGGGATTTTCATTAAAGCGTTTCATTGACGCGAGGCGCTCGGCTTACTTGCTCTTAAGCGCCTTGTCGCCGGGCAGGCTCGCCAACGCCTGCTGGCGCAGCTTTTCGATTTCCACCCTGGTCTTCCGCGCCTCGGCGCGGGCGACTTTCGCGGCCCGCCGCACCGGCAAATGCCCTAGCCAGGAAGAAAGGCCGCCGGCGAGCACGCCGATCGCCATCGAGGCGAGAACCACAAGGAAAATCGGCGCCTCGAAAGAGGGACCAGAGCCGTCGTTCGCCGCGAAAGGGTCAAGCCCGATGCGCACCGATCCGCGATTGGCCATGGCGAAAAACAGAATGATGAGCGCCAGCGGAACAAAGACAATGATGCGCAGGATCGACTTCATGACATCTCCCAATTGGTCGGCGCCGCGCAACGAAATGGGCCGGCGTCGTCCGCCGGCCGCCCCACCTCACATGCCGCGCGCCCCGAGCCCGGAGAAGGACGCAGCCAAACCCTCTCGCCTCAACCCTCGTAATCCTCGTTGAGGCGCTCTCGCATCTCCTTGCCGGTCTTAAAGAAAGGCACGCTCTTCTCCTGCACCGTGACCTGCGCGCCCGTGCGCGGATTGCGGCCGGTGCGCGCGTCGCGCTTCTTGACCGAAAAGGCGCCGAAACCGCGCAGTTCGACACGGTCGCCCCGCGATAAGGCGGAGGTGATCTCGTCCAGAATCGTGCTGACGATCGTCTCGACGTCGCGCTGGTAAAGATGGCCGTTGCGGCGCGCGATACGCTGAATGAGTTCCGACTTTATCATGAGCCGATCCAAGATGTTGTCGTCGAAAACAAGCGCCGGCGACGCCGGCGTCAGTTCGCTGCAGAACCCTGCCAAATCGCCAATAACCCGTCAAGACCGCCGCTCCGCTCGAGCCGCACGGACTGCTCCAAAACGCCCGCGAGCGACTCCAGCCCAGCAAAACGCGCGAGGCCAGCGGCGCCTTCGACCAGGCCGAGCCGCTCGAGGCTGGTTTTCTTCTTCCATTCGCGGACCGGCAATCCCTTCGCGACGCCTTTATTGGCCACAAGCCAATCGACCGCCTCGCGCCGGCCGCCGATGAAATCGACGAGCTTGAGCGGCACCCCCTGGCGGGCGGTAAAGACGCGTCCGTCCGTTACCCTGGCGAGCTCCTGCTCGTCGAGATTTCGTCGTTCCCGAACGAGGTTCTTGAACCATGCGTATGAGTCGGCGACGAGGCTCGCGATTGCCTCGCGCGCCTCCGGGCTCGTGGGCTCGAGGCCGTTCGGCGCGGCTTTCAAGGGCGACGATTTCACCGTCTCGACTTCGACGCCCCAATTGTTGAGCAGCTTGTGGACGTTGGGATATTGGAACAGCACGCCGATCGAGCCGACGAGCGAATTGCCGCGCGCGACGATCGTATCGGCGGCAAGCGCGG
>CAZCJY010000206.1:0-685 GCA_964498975.1 uncultured Methylocystis sp. | reverse complement strand
CAACCGGCTTCTTCTCGTTCACGCGCCGCAACTCCTCGTAAATCCGCTCCGCGCCCGTGGTCGTGCCGCCAGGGCTCTCGATCTCCAGCAGCAACGCTTTAGCCTGATTGGAATCGCCGATCTTCTTGATCATATCCATTGTGTCGTCGTCGCCGGTAATGAGGCCCTGCAGCTCCAGCCGCGCTATGTGCGGCGTCAGCTTGTCGGCTGATTCGGCGCCGCCGAGGCGCACCAGCGCGACAAGCGCGGCGACGCCGATCGCGACGAAAGCGGCAAGGCGCCACCAGCTGAGCTTGCGGCGCATGCGTTGGCGGTCGATGAGATAATCGCTTGGAACTGACATCAGAAGCGTCCGGGTTGCGGCGTCGCGCCAGCGGAATCGGGATGCGGGGAAGGTAATGCGGCGCGGCGCGATTTGAAAGGCGAAGGGCGACTCATCGGCGGGTCGCCGCCAACGCCCAGGCGAGGTAATCTCCGTCGGCCGCTGCGACGTCGATACGCAGAATCTCGGGCGTCTCATAACTGTGGAGGCTGCGCACCAGATCAGCGAGCGCGGTCCAATCTTCGGCGCGCGCCTTCATCTGCAGCAGCAATTCCGGCTCTTCGCGCATTTCGCCTTTCCAGACGTAACGGCTGCGCACCGCATGTATTTGAACGCAGGCGGCGAGCTTCGCCGCAAGTGCGG
>CAZCJY010000205.1:912-4937 GCA_964498975.1 uncultured Methylocystis sp. | reverse complement strand
TCGGGCTGCGTGTCGGAACGATAAAGGTCGCGCACCACCTCCGCGATCGTGATGAGATCGCCGGAGTTGATCTTTGCCTCATATTCCTGCGCACGGCGCGACCACATGGTGCGCTTGATGCGCGCGCGGCCGCTAAGCGTCGTCAGCGCCTTATCGACGACGCTCCCCTCGGCGAGTTTTCGCATCCCGACATTGTCGACTTTGCTGGTCGGAACTTTCAGGATCATCTTGTCCTTGATGAAGCTCACCACGAACAGCTCGAGGCTGAAGCCCGCGACCTCCTGTATCTCAACGCCGGTGATCTGGCCGACGCCATGCGCCGGATAGACGATGAATTCGTTGAGCTTGAAGCCGAGCTTCTGCGAGGCCGTGGGCTTCGCTTTCACGATCGGCGAAGCCGGATGAAGGCCAGGAACGGGGGCGCGCATGCCCTGCTGCTGCCTGGCGGCATGCGACGGGGGAATATAGGAATGCCCGGGCGGTCTTTTGGACAATGGCTGCACCTGCTGGGCGACTGCTGGTTTGGGTTGCACGCTGGCGGCCGCAACGGCCGGCGCCGCAGGCTTGGGCGGAGCGGCCTTCGCGGCAATGGGTTGCTTGACGACAGGCGCTTTGATCGCGGTTGCGGGGCCCGCCTTGACCTTAGCCGCCTCGACCTTAGCCGCCTGCGTGACAGGCGCCTGAGGGGCCTTCTTGTTTTTCACGACGATCTGCGCGGTCTTCGCTGCGGTCTTAAGCGCCGCAGTCTTGGTCTTAGCGCTGGTCTTGGCCGCGCTGATCTTGGCCGCCTTAGCCGCAACCGCCGCCTTGGTGGTCGGCTTCTTGGCGGCCGTCTGCGTCTTGCTCACGCGCGTCTTGGCGGCGGAGACGCTGCGCGCCGTAGAATTACGCGCGCTCGCCGCGACGCGACGGGTCGCCGCGCGTGTCGTCGCGGCCTTGGCGGCGACCTTGCGGACTGCCCCCTTTGCGGATTTGGCTGAATTCGCTGTCTTGGATTTCATGACTTTGGCGGCCTTTTTCGGCGCGTTTTTGGCGGATGATTTCACGCTGGTCTTTCGTGAGGAGGACGTCGCCGCGCGCGCGGCGGTCTTATTGGCGGAAGCCGCGCCGCCGCGCGTCTTCGCGGCTGCTGCTTTCGTCTTGGAAGCCCCGCTTCTGGAGGCTCCGGTCTTGGAGGCTCCAGTCGCCGCCCTCTTGGCGAGGGATTTGGCGAGGGATTTGGTGACGGATTTGGAACGACTGGCCGAGCCCTTGGCGCGAGCCGCTGCGGTGGAGGCAGAAGCTCTTGTCTTTTTGTCGGCTTTTTTGTTGGAGGGCATACGCAGGCTACTCCTATGCCGCCCCGCTGTGGAGACGGGGCCATATCCGCCGCCTGACGAATCACGACGGCGACAGCGCAACGCCGAACGCCCGCGAAAGCGGCTGATGGAAACCTTGGCTCGCGCCGCATACCGAACAGTCGGGCCTCTTGGCCGACAGCCTCGAAAAATAAGAGCTTTTCGATTTCGTCGCGAGGCGGTAACTGTGGCGCTGATCGCCCTTCGACAAGGCGGTTAGTGCTGTGACATATATCACACGGCGCTGCAAAAATCAAAGGCGCCGCGCGACGATAGACGCCGGCGCCCAAGCTTCTGCGCACGCTAAATAACGGCCGGGATTAGTGTTTTTATTGAATTAAGGATGTGGAAACTCTTTGTTCCCAGCACTCGCCTCGAGATGGTCGCGACAGAAATCACATCTAAAAGCCGTTTAATCCCCCTGACCAGCCTCGGCGGAAAAATATTCCTCAAACTTGCCCGGCTTGCCGTCCCATTCCTTGGCGTCGGACGGCGGGTCGCGCTTGATCGTGATGTTGGGCCAATTCTGCGCCATTTCCGCGTTGAGCTTCAGCCACTGATCGAGATTCTCTTCCGTATCGGGTTTGATCGCGTTCGCCGGGCATTCGGGTTCGCAAACGCCGCAATCAATGCATTCGTCCGGATGGATCACCAGCATGTTTTCACCCTCGTAGAAACAGTCTACCGGACACACTTCCACGCAATCCATATACTTGCACTTGATGCAGTTTTCCGTGACGACATAAGTCATGAGGGTGATCTCTCCGCGACCTCGCCGCTTGCTAGCTTTTTTGCCAGCGTCACGCAAGGTGAGCAAACAGCGCGGGCGTCGACAGACATATGATCGCGCGGGAAGCAGACAAGGTCCTGAAATGGCCGAAACAATAAATACGATCAGCGCGCCAGTTGCGAGCCGGCGAACCGTCACGGCGCGCGCCTTGCTGCTGGGCGAGCGCATCGATACGGGGGGACTCGAGCGCGCCGATCTCGTTTCGACGGCGCCCTTGGCGTTTCATGTCGGTCAAGGCGGCTTCGCGGTGCTTTATCGTTTCGGCGTTGCGGTTCTCTTTGGCCTCTCCCCATTGGAAGAGGACGAGGTCGTCCAGCGGGTGGGCGCGCGGGTTGCCGGCGCCTCGCGCGGCGACGACGAGACTTTGATCGTCGAGGCGACGTCCGAAGGCGAGGAAAAAGCGCTGCCGGACGGCCGTCTGGCGGTGAAAGATCTTTCGGAGGCGCGGCTTTTGGTGATCGCCGACGCGCTGGCGAAAAGCGTGGCGTTGGCGCGCGACGAACGCCGCGTCAACGCGGTCTTCGATACGATCGAGCCCTTCGCCGCCGAGCTTGCGGCGAAGGGGCGCCCGCCGTGGAAGCGCAAGGCGATGCTGGAGCTGATCGGCCAGACTCTGCTTGTGCGCCATCGCGTTTCCGGCCGCGTCGCCGTCGACGACAAGCCCGACGTGCTTTGGGATCGCCCCGACCTCGAGCGTCTCTATGCGCGTCTCGAGGACGAATATGATCTCGCGCCGCGCGCCCGCACGCTCGGCGCCAAGATCGACGTGATCGGCGAGACCGCGCGCGCGCTCACCGACCTGATCGACGCCGCGCGTTCCGAGCGACTAGAATGGACGATCATTGTGCTGATCGGATTGGAAATCATTTTGACGCTGTTTCAGATGTGGGTCGCGCGCGGGCATTGAACGCGGCCTCGATCTCGAAATCCGCCTCTTCTCCCGAACGCCATCTAAACCCCGCCAATTGATGGCGGGCGAAGGTGAATTGCCGCTTGGCGTAGTGGCGCGTATCGAGCTTTCCGCGCCGTATCGCCTCGTCGAGCGACATGCGGCCGTCGAGAAAAGCGATGAGATGCGGCACGCCATGGGCGCGCATGGCCGGGAGCGCCGGATCGAGACCGCGCGCCTTGAGCGCCGCGACTTCATCGAGGGCGCCAGCTTGCATCATGCGCTCGAAGCGCGCGTCGATGCGCGCGTAAAGCGTCTCGCGCTCCGGCGCCAGGAAGAAGGCGGCGCATTCGGAAGCGTTCAAGAGGGGCGGGTTGCGCGATCCCTGGAAGGACGCGAGCGGCTTGCCCGTCGCTTCCAGCACTTCCAGCGCGCGCAGCACGCGCTGCGGATCGGTCTCGCGAAGTCCCGAGGCGGTTTCTGGATCGCGCGCCGCAAGTTCGGCGTGCAGCGTCTGCGCGCTCTTGCCCTGCGCGCGCGCGCGCGCCGCCTCGCGCACCTCGGCCGGAACGGCGGGGATGTCGGCGAGCCCATAAAGCGCCGCCTTGAAATACATCCCTGTGCCGCCGATGAGAATCGGCGTCGCGCCCTTCGCTTCGAGGTCGCGCAGCGCCGCTGGGAGATCGTCGAGCCATCGACCGACCGAATAATTTACCGACGCATCGACATGGCCGAAAAGAAGATGGGGGACGGATTCTTCCTCTTGAAGCGTCGACCGCGCAGTGATGATGCGTAGGTCGCGATAGACCTGCATGGCGTCGGCGTTGACGATCGCGCCGCCGACGCGCTGCGCGACGCGAAGCGCCAGCGCGGACTTGCCCGAGGCGGTTGGACCTGCAATGAGAATGGCGCGCGGCTGCATGGCGCTATTGCCGCTCAAACGGTCGAGATGTCAAAGCCGATTGATTTTGTCGCGACCTTCGTCGCGACAAAATCAATCGGCTTTGAC
>CAZCJY010000205.1:0-902 GCA_964498975.1 uncultured Methylocystis sp. | reverse complement strand
GGGGGGCGGGGGCGGGCGCTGCGCGCAGACGTCGCCGCTCGGGCTTTCGGCGATGTTGGGCTCGCCGCGACGCGTTGCGACTGGCTTGCGCCGGGCGTGGCGGTCGACGCTTACTTTAGCGGCGACGAAGCGACGCTCGCGGAAAGGCGCGCTCGCCTGCACGAAGCGCTTATTGACGAAACCGCGGATGTCATCGTCCAGCCGTCGGGAGAGCGGCGCAAAAGGCTGCTCGTCGCCGATATGGATTCGACAATGATCGGTCAGGAATGCGTCGACGAGCTCGCCGATCTCGTCGGTTTGCGCGACCATGTCGCAGCCATCACCGAACGCGCCATGCGCGGCGAGATCGAATTTGAGGGCGCGCTGCGGGAGCGCGTGAGCCTTCTTGCCGGCGTGACGCTCGCGCAGATCGAAACGCTGCTGTCGCGCATCACGCTGACGCCGGGCGCCCGCGCGCTGGTTGGCACGATGCGCGCGCATGGGGCGCATACGGTGCTGGTGTCGGGCGGTTTCACCCAATTCACGGAGCCTGTCGCGGCGCGCGCCGGTTTTCACGAGACGCGCGCCAACAGGCTGGAGATTAAAGGCGGGGCGCTGACGGGCGCCGTGCTCGCGCCGGTATTAGGTCGCGAAGCGAAACGCGCGGCGCTTGAAGAATTGCGCGCGGCGCGGGGACTGCCGCGCGAGGCGACGCTCGCCATCGGCGACGGCGCCAATGATCTCGACATGCTGCGCGAAGCGGGGCTGGGCGTCGCCTATCACGCCAAGCCGAAGGTGGCGCAGGCCGCGCACGCCCGCGTCGATCATGCCGACCTGACCGCATTGCTCTATGCGCAGGGGTACCGGCGCGAGGAATTTGTGGAGTAGGGGCCCCCTCCCTCTCCCTCCCCCGCTTCGCAAAC
>CAZCJY010000204.1:1934-4950 GCA_964498975.1 uncultured Methylocystis sp. | reverse complement strand
CGTTCCGCGCGAAGAAATCGAGGGACGCATCGTTTTTGTCGGCGCGTTGGCGACGGGACTGGGCGACGTCCGCGCGACGCCGTTGGAGCCGGTTGTCCCGGGCGTCGACGTGCATGCGCAGATCGTCGAATCCATCGCTGCCGGTTCGCTGCTGGCGCGGCCCGACTGGGCGCCGGGACTGGAGTTCGTCGTTGGGGCGGCGTCCTTGCTGCTCATCATGGGATTGCTCTTCGTCGCGCCGCCGCTCCTCTCCGCGGCCGTCGCGCCGCTCGCTGTCGTCGCGCTCTTCGCCGGCTCGTTCTATCTTTTCGATCGTCACGGATTGTTGCTCGATCCCGCCTATCCGAGTCTCGCGATACTCGGCGGCTATCTCTTCGGCGCGGTGACGCTATGGCGCGCGGAAACCTCGGCGCGCCGCCATGTGCGCCAGGCCTTCGGCAAATTCGTCGCGCCGGCCGTGGTCGACCGGCTTGCCGAACATCCGGAACGTCTCGTGCTCGGCGGCGAGACGCGCGAACTGAGCGTGCTCTTTTCGGATTTGCGCAATTTCTCCGGGATTTCGGAAGGACTGAGCGCGCGCGAACTGACGCGGTTCATGAACGACTATCTGACGCCCATGACCGATGCGATCCTCGAGCAGGAGGGCACGGTCGACAAATATATGGGCGACGCCGTGCTCGCTTTCTGGAATGCGCCGCTCGACATCGACGGCCATCCGCGCAAGGCCGTCATGGCGGCGCTCATGATGCGCGATGCGCTCGCCGGGCTGAATGCGCGACGCGCGACTGCGGAGCGCGACAGCGAGCCGGCGGCGATGGGCCTCGGCCTGCATCTTGGACCCTGTAGCGTCGGCAATATGGGATCGATCCGCCGCTTCGATTATTCGATCCTTGGCGATACGGTGAATCTCGCCTCGCGTCTCGAAGGCGCGAGCAAGGCGTTTCAGACCGACATCATCGTCTCCGGCGCCGTGCGCGCCGCCGCCCCCGATTTCGCCTGGCTCGATCTTGGTCAGGTGCGGGTCGTCGGGAGAAGCGAGGCGACGCCGGTTTTTGCGCTCGCGGGAGACCTCAATGCCGCAAAATCGGAAATGTATGTGCGCTGGCGCAAAGCGCACGACCTTATGCGCGAAGACTATGAGGCGGGGCGATTCGACGCGGCGGCGGAGCGCGCTTCGGCGCTGGCGCAGACGCTCCCCCGGCCTTGGCCGGCGCTCTATGTCGTTTTGCGGGAACGATATTCGGCGCTGGCGCGGGAGGGGTTGCAAGACGGCTGGTCTTCGGTATGGAATCTCGCGAGCAAATGACGTTTCCGCTTTCGCGCGACCGCCTTTCCTGCCGTGAATTCGTACGCGTTATTGGTTCTCTCCCAGCGCAGGATCGCTGCTCGCGCATGATCTCAGATCCGGTTCAGACCTATTGGGCGCAAATCGCCGCGCATCACGAACCAAACGCTCTCGCGACGCTGGACGCCGCCTATCGCGAACCGCAACGCGGCTATCACGACTGGAGCCACATTGCCGATCTGCTGACGAAGCTCAATGAGCTGAAGGGGCTTGCCGTGCGGCCGGACCTCGTCGCGGCGGCGATCTTCTGGCACGACGCGGTCTATATGACGCGCGACGCCAACGGCATGCTGCGCGCCGACGCCGAGAATGTGCGCGCCAGCGCGGCGCTCTTTGAGCGCTATTCGAGATTCAATAAGAGCGACGCGGACGCCATTCATGATCTCATCATGGCGACGGCCGGCCATCTCAAAGCGCGCGCGACGATAGAGCATTATCCCGGCTTTACGCGCGATCTCGATCTCTTCCTCGATCTCGATCTATCTTCGCTTGCGGCGCCTTGGGCCGTGTTTGAAAATAATCTCGCGCGGCTACGTTTCGAATACGCCTGGGTTCCCGAGCCGCTGTTCTGTCTTGGCCGCTTGCAAATGATCGAGACATTCGCAGCGCGCGGCGAGGCGCTCTATCGGCGCGAAGAAACGCGCAAGCTCTGGTCTGAAGCGGCCCGCGAGAATCTCGCCCGGGCCCAGGACGAGTTGCGCCAGCAAGTGGCGCGGCTCGCCTCATCCGCGTGAGACTACAAAGCCAGCGCCGCGCGGACCTTCGCCGAATAGCCATAGATGTCGTCGTAAAGCTTCAAATTGCCATTGGCGTCGACGACGGCGGTGAAATATTCGACATGCACCGGCATCGGCTGCGCCAGATCGATGCGCCGTTCGGCGGGACCGACCATGCCGCGCAAACGCTTCTCGCTATAACCCGCGTCCGCGCCGAGCACGGCTTCGGCGAGCTTGAAAGGCTGGTCGACGCGCATGCAGCCATGGCTGTAGGCGCGCTTGGCGTTGGCGAAAAGATTCTTCGACGGCGTGTCGTGCATGTAAACCGCGAAATCGTTCGGGAAGACGAATTTCACGCGGCCGAGCGCATTCTTCTCGCCCGGCGGCTGGCGCACGCTGGCGCGGCCGTTGCGATAGGAGACCTGAAAGCCCCTTGCGGCGAGATAGGAAAGATCGCCGCCGCCCTTGGGCGCCATCTCCTTATTGATGATCGACTGCGGCACGCTCCAGGATGGATTGATCACCACGAATTGCATCTCATCCGAAAAAATCGGCGTCGGCGTGGTGGTCTTGCCGACGACGACGCGCGTTTCATGCGAAAGCTTGCCGTCGCGCGTCAGCGCGAGTTCGAACTGCGGAATATTGACTTCGACGCGGGTCACGCCGAGTTTGCGCGGCGCCCAGCGCCAGCGCTCCATGTTGGCGACGATTTCCGCTTCAACGCGTTTCGCTTCGCTCTCGGATAGAGACGCGAAACTCGCGCGCGGCGTGGCGTCCGAAGCATGGGCGGCGGTCGCTACGCGATTTGCGTTGGCGCGCGCGGCGCGCAATTCCGCGAGCTTGTCGCGCAGCGCGACGTAACCCGGATGCGGCGGATTGAAAGCGGCGAGCCGGACGCCTGCTTCCGCGCCGGCGCCGATCACGGCGGCAAGCGCCTGCGTGGGGGTCGCGGGAG
>CAZCJY010000204.1:0-1924 GCA_964498975.1 uncultured Methylocystis sp. | reverse complement strand
CCCGCGACCCCCACGCAGGCGCTTGCCGCCGTGATCGGCGCCGGCCTGCGCGGCATAATCGGCAATGGCCTCGGAAAGCGCCAGTTCCGCTGACACGCTCCATGGCGTTTCTTCCGCCAGCGCTTCGACGCGAAGACCGTCGCGCGCCGCGTCGCGCAGCGTTTGCATAGCGCTCTTCGAAGGCGTCGAGAAATTGTCGCCATCGTGCCAAAGCGGCGCATTATCGCGATTTGCGTAGAATGTTGCGATCTCCTGCCGGCGCGTGCGGCGCTCGGGGCGCGTCTCCTTGCCTGCCCATTCTTGCAGCGCCAGCACGATGGCGCGGCGCGCGTCGATCCAAATCGGCGCCTCGGCCTGCGGCCAATCGGCCTTTTCGCGCATAAGCTGCGGCGCAGTCTTGAGCCCGACGAAGCCCAACGACGCGGGCGTTTCCTGCGGCGCGTTCCAGCTCTGCGCGGCGGCGGGGGCGGAGAGCAAGGCGACGGCGATGGCCAGCGGCGCGGCTAGCAGATGAGCGCGGCGGAACATGAGACACTCTCCAGGAAGGGCGCCTTACAGGGCCTTACGGCAGACGAAACGGATCGCTTGACCGCGCACGCCATAGCCTTCGTCGGTTTCGACAGTCACGCCGTGGCAGTTCTGGTCGGAATCGGACTGCGCGACTGCGGCCGGCTCCTGCCAGTCGATCGGCAGGATGAAGGGCTTCACGGCGGAAGCGCTTGCGGCGACGTGAGTGGCGGGCGCCTGCGGCGTCTTGACGAGCAGCGCCTTGGCGGCGGCGAAACTGGCGTTGGCGGCCAGAATGGCGAAGGCGATCTTCATCGCGAGCGCGATGCGCACCGGGCGGGAAGCGAAGCTGGTCTTGGCGAAGCTGGTCTTGGTCGTGCGGTTCATGAAGCGGTTCATGGCGAGTTCCCCGTCGAAATCCTTGGGCCTTGGCCCGTCGCGTCAGCTCGATCAGCCGACGATCGGAACCTAGAGAGCGCGCCGGCGAGTCGCGGTGCGCTGGCGCACAGGGCGCGAGGCGCAAAAAAAAACTCCCGGCCTTTCGGCCTGAAAAACTGGCGTCGCAGATAGTCGCCGGAAGACGCACAAGCCGCAGAAAGCCCTTGAAATCCGGCATTACTCTCGGCATTTTGAATGCGGGACGAAGCAAGAACCCGCTTCCCAAATCTTCCCATGGTCTTCCCAGCTTACTCCCGGTGTCGCGCCATGAAGCTTACGAAGAAGAGTGTCGATGCTCTGAAAATCCCCGACGGCAGGAAGGAGGCGATCTTCTTCGACGATGAGATCGGTGGCTTCGGTGTGCGGACGCGGGAGGGCGGATCGAAGACATGGGTCTTCCAATACAAGATAGGCGAAAAAAACCGGCGCATGAGTCTCGGTTCGGTCAAAGCGATCGGTGTCGACCAGGCGCGCAAGTCAGCGTCCGAACTGCATGCCCGTGTCCGGTTGGGACAGGATCCCGCCGGCGACAAGGCGGAGGCCCGCACGATCGAGACCATCGAATCGGCAATCGAGAAATATCTGCGACGCCAGAAAGAGCTCTTGCGGCCCGGTTGGTATGTCGAGGTCGAGCGCCATCTTCAGGTTCAAGCCAAGCCTCTGCATAAGGAGAGATTGGACAAGGTGGACCGGCGCACCCTCGCCTCGCTTCTAACGGGACTTTCATCGAACGCGAACAAAGTCCGCGCATCGCTGAGCGCCTTCTTCGTTTGGGCCATGAAAGAGGGCCTTGTCGACGTCAATCCCGTAGCCTTCACCAACAAGCCCGCGCCCACGGTTTCGCGGGACAGGGTATTGAGCGCCGATGAGCTGCGCGACGTCTGGCGCTCGCTCGAGAACGACGACTACGGCGCCATCGTCCGGCTCCTCGCTCTGTCAGGCGCCAGGCGCGATGAAATCGGGTCGCTTGCATGGTCCG